>NZ_JABDWE010000010.1:0-230534 GCF_019685125.1 Rhizobium sp. NZLR10
GGTGGAAGGGAATGTCGTGGTTGACCACGACCTTCTGGTAGTCGAAATGGTTGGAGACGACGCCGACGATGTCGATCGGCAGCGCGCCGATCTTCCAGCGGTAGAGCAGGTCGTTGAGACAATGGCCAAAGCGCGACACCATCAGCAGCACCTTCATGCGCTTCTCGCTGTCGTGAAACTCGTAATCCATCGAAAAGGGGGCGGCGACCGGTGGAAAATCGGCGCCGATCTCGGTGCCCGAAAGACCCTCTTCCGAGATGAACGAGACGCGCATGAAGAACTTGCCGGTATCGAGATCGTCGAACTGCGAGCTGTCGATGATGTTGCAGCCCTTGTCGGCCAGATAACTCGAAATCGCCGCCACGATGCCGCGCGTCGACTTGCAGGATACCGTCAATACATAGCTTCTCATGTCTCTCGCTCTTCCCTCTTCAAGACCGCCGCCGTGCTTAGATCAAAGCCCCGGCGGCGAACAGGCCGGCGCACTTTCATTCATGCGACAAATTGCAAGATGAACCGTCATGTTTCTGCAAGTTCTCTCACGTTGGGCATAGCTTAGGAGAAGTTGCGCGAAAAACTGTGCCGCCAGCGCCGCCGGGATGCGTATTCTCGCCTTCGAGCGCTGAATCTTAGGCCGGCGGGCGGCCTGCCACGGCGACCTTGCGGCGGGGCGTGGTGATTTCGTGGATGAGTGCGCCGCCGATCGACGAGAGCACCAGCGACAGGATCACGAAGAGGACCGGCTGCTTCAGGATGCCGATCGGCAGGCGGTCGGCGGCGACCCTGAGGAAAGCCAACGTGAAGGCGTGGGTGATATAGATGCTGTAGGAGCAGTCGCCGAGATAGTTCAGCCAGCCGATAAAAGGCAGCCTGGAAAAGTCGATGGAGACCGCGCCGTAGACGATGAAGATCGCCGGAATGCCCCAGGCGTAGAACCGGCTTTCCGGCCCCATCAGCGCCTCGTTGATGAAGAGAAATGCGAACCCCAGGGCCAGTGCCGCCCATGCCCAGCGGTTCGGCAGAAGCACCTTTTGCCGGTAGAGCCAGCCGAGCACGACGCCGGCGAGAAACTCCAGGATGATCGGCTCGCCGTAGAACCGGCTGGCCGTCATCTCAGGCAGCAGCCGACAGCCGATCAGGATCATGGCAAAGACGGCCAACATCGCTGGAATCCGGCGGACTTCCGGGAGTGCCAGCAGCAGCGCAAACACGAGGTAGAAGAACATCTCGTAATTCAGCGTCCAGCCCGGCACGACGACGGGGGCGATCGTGCTCGGATCGGCGGCATTGGCCCATGGCAGAAAGAACAGCGAGGCGATGAGATGCGGCAGGTCGAACACTGTCGATTTCAGCAATGACGGGGCCGCCAGCGCCACGACGGCCGAAAACAGCGTTGCCAGCCAATAGAGCGGCACGATGCGTTTGATCCGCCGGCGGGCAAAATCGATGGGGCTCATCGCCCGCCCACTCGTTGTTAGCCACATTACCAAACCGCTGAGCACGAAGAAGATGTCGACGCCGGTCTCGCCATAGACGAAGGCGGTGGCGTCGACGGCGGGGTTGACCTTGGCAAGCTGCAGTATCGCGTGGAAATAGACGACCATCAGCGCAGCGATGGCGCGCAGATATTGAAGCTGGACAAGCATCGAGCGTCTTGCTCCTCGGGCTCGCGCGGGCGCCGTGCCGCTACGGTCAACTCATTACATCTGCCGCACGATCCTGCCGGATGCGCGGGCTGTCGTGGAAGCGCATATATCCGACGACGAACCACAGGAGACCGGCGATCTTCATCGAGAAAACAGCGGTCCCCCCGATCATCATATTCAGAAAAATGAAAAGAGAAAGTGAATGGGCGCAACGCCGCTGCGCCGCCGTGCGTCCCGCCGGAAAAAGGCAAACAAACAGCCAGAAGGCGATGACGCCGAAGATCGTCGCCGCGTAGATCAGATAAACATAGCCACTGTCGGCAAATTCGGCGACCCGGTCGACCGAAAGCCCGAGGATGGCGAGAGGATCGAGATCCATGACCTTCTTCATCGTCAGGTTGATGCGGCCGGTGAAATTGTCGCCGGTCGCATTGGGTTTCAGAGTGTAGACGAGGAAACCAGCGGCGACGATCAGCGGCATCAGCGCCAGATTGAAATTCTTCGGGATCTTCGGAAAGACGAAATAGCCGCCGATGCAGGCAAGGCAGAAGATTAGCATCGTGCGCGTATCGTTCGTCACCAGGATCAGCACCGCCGTGCCGATCATGAGCAACCGGTCCCAGCGACTAAGCCTTTCCCACATGGAAATCAGATAGATCGCGATCACGCCGCAGAAATTGGCGAGCGACACCTGTTCGAGGAAGATCGACGACGAGCGGTGGTCGATAATGCCGAAGGAGAAACGCTCGGGAAAGCCGAGCGCGTTCTGGAACAGGCCTGTCGTGTTGTAGCTCAACGGCAGCAGCCCGCGCGTATTGGCGAAATAATCGGACGGATGGACGATGCTGACGTAGAACGGCACGCTGACGATCTCGAAGATCAGGAAGATCATCACGGCAAGGCTCGCCCAGCGAAAGGCGAGCTTCATGGTTTTCTCGTTGCTCCAGCCGCCGAGGCCGGTAAAGCAGAAGATGATCAGCACGTTGCGGAAATGATCGACGAACAGCATGCGGTTCAGCACGCTGACGTAGATCGTCACGACAAGCGTGAACAGCAGGAACAGGAAGGCCGGGAGGTCCGTCTCGTAGATCCCCTTGTGCAGAATGTAGAGGATGGCGCTCGCCATGATCAGCCCCTCGCTGGCGGCGACATGCGTTATCGAGAGCGGCATGATGTTGTGGTTGATGAAGGCGAGAATGCCGTTGTAGAGCACCGACAGCAGGCCGAGCCAGAGCACCGGGTAGTCGATGCGCGACGCTTGACCGGCGGCATTGAGCCGGTTGCCGGCTATGGTGAAACTCGCTGCCTTCTGGTCGAGGATCGCCATGTCAATTCCCCGCCGGCTTGACGGTGACGCAGGCGCCGGCTTTGGCTTTTGCCGAGGCGGCGAGAAGCCGCATCTGCGGCCGCTCGGTGCCCTTTCGCGGCTGAACGTTGAACGGTTCGTCGGCCGGCCACCATTCGCCCGCCGCCCAATAGGACCAGCCAAGCCAGGCGTCGCCATTATCAGACATGGTGGAATAGATCTCGGTTAGCCCGCTCATGCAGTCCTTGTCGGCGGAGGCGCCGAATTCGCCGAGAAAGCCGCGCTTGTGGTTCTTCTTCAGCCAGGCGGTGACGCCGGTGATCGCCTCGACGGCGGCGCCTGAGCCTTCGCAGGTCGGGTGGGTTCCGGAGGAATCGGCGTCGAGATACTGGTGGACCTCATAGGCGTAGAAGTCGAGCGGATCGCGCACGCCGAGCATCACCGTGCCGTTGGCGCCGCCGATCACGTCCTTTTCCCAGCTTGCCGCGCCGCTCCAGGCGGTGCCCGGCACCAGGATGAGGTTGCGGGCGCCGACGGCGCGGATGCTGCGGATCGCCGCATTGGCGGCATCGAGCCAGTCCGTCGCCTTGATGTCGTGCGGTTCGTTCATCAGGCCGAAGAGCACGCCGTCCTGATTGGCGAATTCGACCGCGAGCCTTGCCCAGAAATCACCGAAGGCTGCATCCGTCGCCGGCACCGTGCCGATCTGCGTCTTATCGTAATAGCCGAAATTATGCGGGTCGAGCAGCACGGTCATGCCGTGCTTGCGGATCAGCCCGACGGTATCCTTGATCCGCTCGAACTCGTCCTCGTCGAGCCGCCCGCCGAGCGCCGGCTGCAGCCGCTCCCAGCGGAAGGGCAGCCGGATGATCGTCATGCCTCTTTCTGCGAAATAGCCGATCGTGTCTTCACTGGGATAGGTATAGTTGATGCCGAAGGCGCCGCCGCGCTCGCCATATTCGCCGCCGGAAAGATTGACGCCGCGAAAACAGGGCGCGTCGGCGGCAAGGGCCAGCGACGGGACGAGAGCGGCCGCAAGCAGCAGCGCCGTCAGATGTCGTCTGGTCCTCATGGCTATCCTCGCAATCGCGGCAAATCGCAACATCGGCGTTGCAGAAATTATTTTAACGGTCCGTTAGCTAAGAATTTCTAAAGTCTCAGCACCTCGGCTTCAGTCTTTCACGCTGGGCGGGACACGAGTGCGCGTATGGACCAGTATGACAGGAACAGGGTAAGCCGGCTCCCTGGCTGGCGCAGTTATGAGTCAACTCAGACTGCGCCGGAAGGCGTGCGCATGCGCAGCCCCGTCGTCCGTCCGGACGATTTCGTGCCGCCGGTGCCCGAACCCGCCGCTCCTGCCTTTGTGCCGCCACCGGCAAGTGTCGTGGAACCCCGCCGGTCCGAGCGCCCGGCGCCTTCGCCTCCGACCACACCTTTGAAACAACCGACCGTGGACGCGCGGTCGAACGCAGCGCCCGCGCCTGCCGCACCGCTTCTCGATCTCCGCTCCAGCGTTGCGGCGATCTGGAGCCGACGGCTGGTCGTGCTTGGTCTGGCGCTGCTCGGCGCCGTTGCCGGCGGGGCGGTGGCGCCGTCCATCGGGCAGAAATTCACCGCCATCAGCAGCCTCTATTTCGATCCGCGCCAGATCGGCCTTGCCGATGCAGGCGGGCAATCGTCGGGGCCTTCGCCGGAAATGATCTCGACGTTGATCGACAGCCAGGTGCAGATCCTGACCTCGGGCAATGTGCTGCGCCGCGTCGTCGAGACCATGAAGCTTGACCAGGATCCGGAATTCACCGGTGGCCGCACCGACGGCGCCGCCGTGATCGGCGCCCTGCAGAAGGCATTGGTCATCACCCGTCAGGCCAGCACCTATGTCGTTTCGCTTGCCGCGACGACCAATGATCCCGAGAAATCCGCAAGGCTCGCCAACCAAGTCGTCACCTCCTTCACCGAGGAGGAGAACAGCGCCTCGAACGGCATCTACGAAAACACCTCCTCGACGCTCGACGGACGCCTCGACGATCTGCGCCAGAAGGTACTGGAGGCCGAGCAGGCTGTCGAAACCTTCCGCGCCGACAACGACATGGTCGCCACCGAAGGCAATCTGATCTCCGATCAGCGGCTCGTCTCGCTGAACACGCTGCTGGTGACGGCACAGGAAAAGACCATTCAGGCGAAGGCCCGCGCCGATGCCGTCGCCAATCTCCGCGTCGAGGACATCGTCGCCGGCAACCAGGCGGAGGGTGGCGTCACCTCGCCGCTGGTCAGCCTGCGCCAGCAATATGCCACCCAGGCCGCCGCCGTCGGCAGCCTCGAAAGCCAGATGGGCACGCGCCATCCGCGCCTGCAGGCGGCCCGCTCCTCCCTGCAAAGCATTGCCGGTGAAATCAAGGGCGAATTGCAGCGTCTCGCCACGTCCGCCAGGGGCGAGTACGAGCAGGCCAAGGCCGCCGAGGACAGCATCGCCAAAGAACTTGCCGTGCAGAAGGCGCTGCAGGCGAGCACCTCGGACAAGCAGGTGGAATTGAACGAATTGCAGCGCAAGGCGACGGCGGCCCGCGATATCTACGAGACGGTGCTGAAGCGCTCCAGCCAGACGAACGAGGAGCAGAACCTCAACCAGAGCAACATTCGCGTCATCTCGCCGGCCGAGCCGCCGGTCAAGGCCGATGGCCCGGGAAAGAAGATCCTGCTGGTCGCCGGCGTCATCGGCGGTCTTCTCGCCGGTTTCGTCGCCGGCGCGGCCTTTGCGATCCTTGCCGGCCTCTTCGGCCATCCCGTTATCAGAAGTTATTTCAGGAAATCGCCCGCGACCGCCGCTTGATGACGGTCTCCGGTTTTCCTACATCCTGTGAGTGCCCTATTGCCGGCAGGAGAATTCCCATGCGGCTCATGATGATGCTTCTGATGTCGCTCGTTGCCGTGTCCGGCCTCGCGCCCGCGTCCGCCTCTGCCGTCGACTGGACGAAATCGGCCGATTCCAGCGTTCAGCCTCTCTATCCCTACAAGGGTCTGCCCGGCGTCAAGGCGCAGCCGGACAAGAAGGAGGAAGAATCCTATAATTGCCGCACCGAAACCGTCCAGATCCGCCGCCGTTACGACGAAATCTTCCGCTCGGGCGGCATGCCGACGCTGATGTATGTCTGCGAACGCGACGGCTTCATCTCGATGGACGACAAGGTTCCGCTGCGCGGCCACTATCAGCCGGTGCGATAGAGCCTTTCCTGGTCAGATTGAAGCATTCTGTTGGCTCAAACGGAGTCGGATGCTCGACCGGCCGGCGCGCGTCGTAGCCTAGCTCTACGGCCAAGCCGGCCGGTCGAGCAGGCGGCCCGTTTCAGCCAACCCTCCCGCAGATTTGCCTGGCAAATCTGCAAGACTTGGAAATCGCCGGACGCACTTATCGCTTTGCCATAGCGAAGCGGTGCGGCCGGTGGGCCGGACATCTTTCCGCCAGGATCAGAGGCGATCGGCTCGGATGTACCTGGGGTATGCCCATCGCCAATCGCCTCTGCCCTGACGAAAGCCTGCTCCGGCAGAGTGCTTCAATCTGACCAGGAAAGGCTCCAGGCGCTTCAGCCGGTCAGCAAAGCCGCTGAATGCGCCTGTCGGAAACGTTCGATCGGAAATTCCATCCTCAGATAGTCGAAGCCGGCATTTGCTTCTGGTCGATCAACGACCGAATATTTGACCATGTCCTCTTCCTCGATGCGCCGCAGCGGCAGGCTTTCGGCTGCCGAAAAGCCCAGCCGTTTGTAGAGGCCGATCGCTTTTTCATTGTGGGAGAAGACGTGCAACTCGGCCGTTTCGGCCCCAAGCCCGGCGAACGTCCACTCCAGCATTGTCATGCCGCAATGGAACATCAAATTGCGGATATCGCTCGCCCGGCCGCGGATGACATTGTCGAATTCGGCCGAGCCGGGCCGGATGTTGCAGACGCCGAAATTGCCCAACCGGTTTCCGCCGGGATCGCAAATGACGAATAGGATTCGGTCATGGGCGGGCAGCGAGATGCTTTCGAGCCACCGCCGCGTACGTTCCTTGCTGGCGCTAAACTGGGTGAGGAAAAACGGCATCGACTGGTTGCGCCACGTCGTCAGGTCGTCGATCAGGCCAGGCTCGTCGAGTATCGATCTGTCGATGCATTGCAGGTCGCCCACATGCCTGCCGCTATCGTCCCTGATCGGAAGTCGGAGCCGTCGTGCCGGATCCGCATTGTCCTTGAGGTTGACGATATCCACTTGCGCCATGAACGGCTATCCCTGATTGTCCGCTCACGCCTTGCGGCAGATGCAGTAGCCGCCCGGCGACGAAGACAGCACGAGCTTGCCGTTCAGGACCGGATCGACTTCGAAGCGGTCGGTTTCCGCCAGATAATCGGTGACTGCCTTCAGCGGCTCATTGCCGCGCAGCCAAATCTGGGAGCGCTTCGTGAAGGCCTGCTCCTCGGTCAAGTGGCCGATGAGCGTGTCGGCGACGACGAGGTAGCAGCCTTCCGTCACCAGCGGACCGTAGGCTCGGCATTCCGCCAGAACATGCTCGTAGGAATGGTCGCTGTCGAGCACAACCATGACGCGGGCGCCCGGCGGGATCTCGGCCTTCACGGCGGCAAGCACGTCGTCGTCGACGGAACCGCCCTGGATCATCTTGATCCGGCTCGACATCGGATGGGATTCGATCGACTCGCGATTATGGGCGCGGATGTCGATGTCGACCCCGACAACTTTGGCCTTGTCATTGCCCGTGGCGGCGAGGATCGACGCCATGAAGATCAGCGAGCCGCCGCGCGCGATGCCCGTTTCGATGATGACATCGGGTTTGGTCGCCCAGATGACTTCCTGTGTCGCCAGGATATCGACCGGAAGCTGGATGATCGGCACGCCCATCCATGACCAGAGATAGAAGTAGTCGAACTTGTCGAGCCCGATCAGCGTGTTCAGCGACTGTTGGAAACTTGCCTCGTCCTTGCCGAGCGCAAGCGACATCTCCCGCCTGTGGGCTTCGAATTCGAGACGATCGTCCTTCGTGGTCATGACTGTTCTTTGTCCTTCGCTGTAGGGCTGCCTTAGACCGACTGCCGCAATGCCGTGCTGTTATGGTAGATCCGCCCGGCCGCCACATCGAGCAGCGTTGCCGCCACCCGGTCGATATCGGCTTCGCTCATGTCGTGATAGCTGGGCAGGTTGATCGCGCGGCCCGGAATGCTCCAGGCGTTGACGTTCTCGGGCCGGTCATCGAACATGGAGAGGCTGGAGAGGGGATGGAAGAAGACGCGCGCGTCGATATTGGCGGTCTCGAAGGCCTGCTGCATCATCTCGCGGACAATACCCGTCGACCGATGAAAGACCGCGGTCGGCATCCACGCGCCGTTAATCGTGCCGCTATATTCCGGGTTCATCGAGATGCCCGGCAGGGCGGAAAGCCGGACCATGTAAGCGGCGAGGATTTCCCGCTTGCGGGCGACGAGTTCTTCGATGCGCTCGAGCTGTGCGCAGCCGATGGCCGCCTGGATGTTGGACATTTTGTATTTGAAGCCGATTTCGTCGGGCCAGAACTGCTTGGTCTGGCCGCGCGCGCGGCCGTGGTTGCTGAGCGTCAGCACCCGTTCGTAAAGCGCGGCGTCGTTGGTGACGAACATGCCGCCTTCGCCCGTCGTCAACGTTTTCGTGCCGTGGAAGGAGAAGGTGCCGAAGGCGCCCATCGAGCCGGCGCGGCGGCCGTTCCAAACGGAGCCGATCGCTTCCGCCGCATCCTCGATCACTGGGATGCCGGTGCGCTTGCCGATCTCGAGCAGCGCATCCATGTCGCAAAGATTGCCGTAGATGTGGGTTGCGATGATCGCCTTGGTCTTCGAGGTGATGTGCCGCTCGACCTCGTCTGGATCGATGCACCAGGAGTCCGGCAGCACGTCGACGAAAACCGGCTTGGCGCCGAGGTGGACGATCGGCGAGACGGTGGCGACCCAGTTGGTGTCAGCGAGGATCACTTCGTCGCCTTCGCCGACACCGAGCGCGGCCAGGCCCATGTGCATGGCGCCGGTGCAGCTCGATGTAGCGATGGCGAAGTCGCTACCGAGATGGGTCTTGAAGTCGCGTTCGAAGCGGTTGATGTAGTCGTAGCAGCGTGCGCCCCAGCCGGTCGCTGCCGCGTCCGTGGCATAATCGATTTCAAGCTGGGTGATGGAAGGCTTGGTGTAGAAGATCCTGTTTGTCATGCCGCTAATTTCTGTTGAATTGAAATCGAGACGCGGGCGCCCGCCACGACGCTAGCTTTTGAAACTGGCGCGAGGCTCACATGATGATGTGCCGGGCGACATCGTGCTCGTGGAACACCAGATTGGGCAGGTAGCCGAGTGCTACGAAATATTCCCGGTCGCTGTCGACGTTGATGAAGACGGCAGTGCTTTCCAGTGGGCTGTCGCTGATTTCCACCGTAACCTTCACCTTTTCATTGAGGCCGAGTTCGCGCATCAGGCCTTCGAGTGCGGTGATTTCCGAGAAGCCGCCGAGAAGCAACGTGTCGATGCCGATTGCCGAATTCACTTCGCTCACCAGCGTCTGGATGGCGACCATCAGAGGCAGCCCTTCGCGGAAGGGGCGAATTTCCGGGTGGTCGAGCATCCCGCCCCACATGATGCGGGTATAGAGCTCATAGGCCTTGATGAAATTCTTGCGCGCGGCCCAGAAGCGGAAGGCGACCGCCATGCGGTTGAGCGTGAAGATCTTGCACATCTCTTCATACTTGAGACGTGACTCGGGCGTCAGGATCACCGCCCCGCGCCTGGCGCCCGTATAGAGGAAATATTCAAGTCCGCCGCGATAACGATCCCAGCTCGTCATGACGTCATTGGCGCCTTCCTGTGGACGGTCACGAACGATCGCCGAATTGGCGATGGAGCGATAGAACGGCCGCTGCAGGAAGGCGACCGCGCCTTGATCGAGGAAATGCGCAAGGAACGGGAACGGGTAGAAGCAGATGTCCCGCGGGATCCAGGCCGACCGCAGGGCCGACGCGCGGTAGATCGCGATTTCCGGAAAGATGTGGCGTTCGAAGATATACTGAAAGACGTCGCCGAAGCTGCCGCGCGGAAACTTCCGATCCTCCTCGACATTGTAGAACTTGGTGATGTCGTTTTTGGCGACTTCGTCATAGAGGAACCAGGGCGCATGGGCGCAGGTCACATCCTGGTTCTCATCGAGATATTTGACGGTGTTGGCCACCGCATCGGCAATCAGGATGTCGTCGTCGGCGAGATAGACGACGTATTCCCCCCTGCCGAGGCGAAGAGCGCTCGTGACGTTGGCGTTAGCGCCCGCATTGACCTCACGCTTGTAATAGCGGATCGGCAATCCGTGCCCGATGAACTCCTCGACAACTTGCTGGGTGTGATCAGTGGAGGCATTGTCACAGATGACGATCTCGAAGGGAAAATCGAATTTATAGTCGTTCCGGCAATAGGTCAGCGCGTTTCTGAGGTAGGCCTCGCGATTGTACGTCGGGATGCAGATGCTGAGTTTGATGCCGCTCAAAGGCTTGTCTCCTGGCCGTAGCTCTCAAGCGCGGCGTCGCGCTCGCTGATGATGCTCGGCATGAACGGCCAGGCGATGGAAAAGGCGGGATCATCCCAGCGGACCCCGCGGGCAAGTTCCGGTACGTAGGTTTGCGACATCTGGTAGAAGAGCTCGCAGTCGTCCTCGAGGGTCAGGAAGCCGTGCGCGCATCCGACAGGTATGTAGAAGGCATTGTGACTGATGGCATCGAGCTCGACGGAGGCCCACTTGAGATAGCTCGGCGAATCCGGCCTGAGATCAAGTGCCACGTCGAAGACCCTGCCGCGTGTGGCGCGCACCAGCTTCGCCTCCGGCCGCGGCTCGGCCTGGTAATGCATGCCGCGCAGCGTCCCGCGCATGTGGTTCTGGGAGACGTTGCACTGCGGGTAGACGGGCACCAGACCCCGCGCCGCGAAGGTCTGTGCGTCGAAGGTTCGTGCGAACATTCCCCGGTCGTCGGAGCGCGCGTCGACTTCCACGACAAAGGCGCCCGAAACCGCCGTCGGAAGGAATTTCATCCGAGCACCGTCAGTTCCGGCACGGCGACGGCAAAGCGTCCACCCCAGGCTCCGACCCTGCTGTTGGCCGCAACGACTTCGTTCTTGATGTTCCAGGGCAGGATGAGAATGTAGTCCGGCCGCGTCTCGTCGATCTTCTCAGGCGCATAGATCGGCAACTTGCTTCCCGGCAGGAAGTGTCCCTGCTTGTGCGGATTACGATCGACCACGTAGTCGATCAGGTCGGTGCCGACACCGCAGAAATTCAGCAGCGTATTGCCCTTGGCTGCAGCGCCATAGGCAGCGACCGTCTTGCCGTTGCGCTTGGCCTCGTTGAGGAAGGCGAGCAGCCCGTCCTTGATCGGCGCGACGCGGTTCTGGAAGGCCTCGTAGATCTCGACCTTGTCGAAGCCGGCAGCCGCCTCAGCGGCGCGGACTTTGGCTAGGCCGTGACCGATTGCGTGAACCGTGGATGTTGCACGGCAGGCAAGCACGCGGAGGCTGCCGCCATGGGTCGGCAGTTCCTCTACGTCGAATACATTGAGGCCGTGCGCGGCGAAGACTTTTTCGACGGCGAGCAGCGAAAGATAGTAGAAATGCTCGTGGTAGACCGTGTCGAACTGGATGTTTTCCATCAGCCGCAGCAGATGCGGGAATTCAACGCTGACAACGCCATCCGGCTTCAGAACGGCAGAGAGCCCGCCGACGAAGTCGTTGATATCAGGCACGTGGGCCAGCACGTTGTTGCCGATGACGATGTCGGCGGCAAGGCCGCGGGAGACGAGGTCGGCAGCGGTTTCCTTGCCGAAGAAGCGCGCTTCCGTAGGAACGCCGATCTGCCGCGCCACCTCCGCGACGTTCTCAGCCGGCTCGATGCCGAGCACCGGCACGCCGGCCTCGACGAAATGTTTGAGAAGATAGCCGTCATTGCTCGCCACTTCGATGACCTGCGACGCCGCGGTAAGGCCGAAACGTTCGCGGGCCATGATGGTAAACTGGCGGGCATGCTCCACCCAGCCGTCGCTGTAGGAGGAGAAGTAGGCATAGTGGCTGAAGATGTCTTCCGGCGGGACGAAAGCATCGGCCTGCACCAGCCAGCATTCGGAACAGACGAAGGCGCGCAGCGGATAGGATGGCTCCGGCTGCTCGAGTTGCTCTTCCGTCAGATAGGCATTGGCGAGCGGCGTCGAGCCGAGGTCGACGAAACGATGCTTCAACGGAGCATCGCAAAACCGGCAATTGTGCGCTGTCATGATACTGCTTCCTCATATGCCGCGATCTGGCCGAGCGAGAAGGCGCGCATGTCTTCGCCCTCGCGGTTGGCTTTGTACCAGGCGGCAGTCCAGTCGATGGTCTGTTGCAGGCTCAGCCGCGGGCGCCAGCCGATGGTGTCGAGCGCGAGCGCCGAGCTCAGGGTCAGCGCCGGCGCTTCGGGCAGATGTTCCCCCGGCGCCAGCCGCCACACGTCTTCGACGCGATGCGCACGCCCGAGCGCCTCGGCAAGTTCGGAAACAGTGGCGAAGCTTTCGGGATGCGGGCCGAAATTCAACGCATTCGGCAGATCCTTGACGCGTTCCTCGGTCAGCGCTTTCGCGAAGCCGAGATAACCGCCAAGCGGCTCCAGTACGTGCTGCCAGGGGCGGATCGCCGCGGGATAACGCAGCATGATCGGCTGGTTGCTTTCGAAGGCGCGGATGAAATCCGGGATCAGCCGATCCCTGGACCAGTCGCCGCCGCCGATGACATTACCGGCGCGCACCGTGGCGAGCCTGAGATCTCGGCCATTGAAAAAACTGTCGCGGTAGCTCTGGCAGATGAGTTCGGTACAGGCTTTGGAATTGCTGTAAGGATCCTTGCCTCCGAGCGTATCGGTCTCGACGAAGGGGATGCCGCTGCCATTATTGGCGTAGACCTTGTCCGAGGTGATGACCAGCACTGTTTTGACGGAGGGCGTCTGCCTGACTGCGTCGAGAACATTTGCCGTTCCCATGACATTGGTCGAGAAGGTCTCGGCCGGGTTCTCATAGGAACGCCGCACCAGCGCCTGCGCCGCCATATGGATGACGATCTCCGGCTCGAAACGCCTGGAGAGAGAAAGAAGCGCCTCGGCGTCGCGGATATCGACGATGTGATGGCCGCGATCGTCCCAGGGAGCGAGTTTCCGATAGAGTGACGGTTCGGTCTCAGGCGCCAGGGAAACCGCGCTCACCTCAGCGCCGAGCCGTTCCAGCCACAGGGAAAGCCAGGAACCCTTGAAGCCGGTATGGCCGGTGAGGAAAACCCGCCGCCCTTTCCAGAAATCGGTCAGGCCCATTGCTTCCACGGCGCCTTCCCGGAATTCCAGAGTTCTTCCAGATGGGTGCGCTCGCGAAGCGTATCCATCGGCTGCCAGAAGCCGTCATGCTTGAAGGCGGCAAGCTGGTTGTTGGCGGCAAGCCATTCCAGCGGTCCGGCTTCCCAAATCGTGTCGTCGCTTGGGATGAGATCGACCACCGAAGGGTCGAGCACGAAGAAGCCGCCATTGATACGCTGGCCGTCGCCTCGAGGTTTCTCGACGAAGGAGGTGATGAACTGGCCTTCGATATTCGTGGCGCCGTAGCGTCCGGGCGGGGTTACCGCGCACATCGTCGCCTTCAGGCCGTGATCGCGATGGAAGGCGACTTCGGCGGCGATGTCGATGTCGCCGACACCGTCGCCATAAGTCATGCAGAAGGGTTCGCCTGGTGTCAGATGGTCGCGAATGCGCCCGAGACGGCCGCCGGTCATCGAATGCATGCCGGTATCGACCACGGTCACGCGCCAGTTCGGTCGTTTACCGCCGTGATAGTTGATACTGTTGGCGCCGAGGTCGACGGTGATGTCGCTGTGGTGCAGAACAAGGTTTACGAAATATTCCTTGATCATATAGCCCTTGTAGCCGGCGCAGATGATGAAATCATCGAGCCCGTGATGGGCATAGATGTTCATGATGTGCCAGAGGATCGGCATGCCGCCGATCTCGACCAGGGGCTTAGGCCGGACGCTGGTCTCTTCGGCGAGGCGCGAACCCAGACCACCGGCGAGAATTACGACTTTCATCCCGAGCGAACTCCAGAGTGTTTAGAAACAATTATGGTTTCCGGCCTGCCCGGCGAGGCAATCCGGCATGCGGGGCGCTCACAGGCGGCACGGCCGTATGCCCATCCTGGTCCCGGTATCCGATTTCGTTCTTGTGCGAGGCTTGCGGGGGTGTCGGACGAGGCGGCCGCGCTTTCGGCAGGCCATGCGTTGAGCAATGAAACAGCCCCGCTTGGCCGCACTCGTCACGCATCCATTGCCGAGGCCGTCGATAGAAAACGGCTCTATCGGGCAACGATAGCGCCTCCCGCCTTCCCCGGCACGCTTTTTGCATTGTTACTAATATTCTAACTCTTGGGGAGAAAGTGCCATGCAATGGAACACATCGGCGGATTTTGCGCCTCTCGTTCTCTTTCTCGGCGACCGGCACAAGCGCAAGATCGTCAGGACGCTCCACGACGCAGCCGAAGTTCTGATGGTGGACTGGCCGTTTGAGGATGGAGAGGAGTACGTGGCGGCGGTGAAGGCTTGCGCCGATGCCGTCATGGGGCAAGCGGGGATGGACCGACTCAGAGAATTGCTTCTGAGCGCCGCCAGAGAGGCCGGCATGGGGGTTCTGACCGTTATTCCAGACAGCAGGAAGACGACGGTCGAAATGGCCGCGTGAAGGCCATCAACCACGCCATCACGCGCCGGCCAAAGCGGCGCTGACGCATGAGATGCACATGCTGCGAACCGCCCGATAAGGGAAAGCTCTGCTGATGGCTCCCGCAGGATACCGGTCCGCCGGCCGCTTACTGTCGACAGATGCACACGTCGTCACGAAAAAAACCTCACTTCGGAATCCCGAAATTCCCCCGCTTCGGGATTCCGAAATCCGCCGGGTTTTGCGAGGTGTTGCCGTGGCGAAACATCCAATGATTTCAAGTCGGCAACCAATTTCGGGATTCCGAAGTGCTATATAGAATATGGGAGGAGTTCGCGGAATCGCCGCTATTCTTGTCCCGAAGAGACGGTTAGGCCTCTAGATCAAGCTGGAGTGGAGTGCTGGCTGCTTCGGCTACTTTAGCCTTCCGATTTTTTGCCGCACGGCGTGGTGGCTTTGTGATCTTTGGCAAAGTGTCGGAGCCGAACTCGTCTGACTCGGAGCCGACCAGCAGCGGATAGGCAGCAAGCGCCGCACCGGCCGAGGATACATCAACGACCTGGTTGGGCGGAGGCATTTCAATGGCCGGCTTGGCGGCTGGCGCCTCGCGCGCCTTTGAAGGCTCAGGGGCGCTGGCTACGGATGTGGCGTATCGGATCATCACAAGGCTCCATTTTGTTCGCTTTATGTTCCATTCGGCAATGAACAAGTCAATGGCGGCTGGGTATCGGCGACCGGAATACGCGTTAATATGGATTTTGAAAGTCCGTGGAATTGAGCAGGCAAGCCTTGAACGCATTGCTGCTGGCCTGTTTCCACAGGCACAAATGCGTAAATTTTGGATAGGCTTAACTCCTTGATCCGGTAGCGATCAAGAATGGAATGGTGCCCAGAAGAGGACTCGAACCTCCACACCCTTTCGGGTACCAGCACCTGAAGCTGGCGCGTCTACCAATTCCGCCATCTGGGCGACGGAGAGCGATGTAAGGGGGCGGCTCCTGACTGTCAACCGGGTTTTTGAAGTTTTTCTGACAGTTGGCGAAAAACAGTCGGTCATATGAGAGGGAGCGGCCGGAGGGCAGGCATAGCGCTTCGCTTGGTACGCCCTATATAAAGGAAATATCGAAAGGAATCCCTCATGCCCGTTGTCCGCATGCTAGTGTTCGCCGGTCTTCTCGCCGTTCTCGCGCCTGCCATGGCGGGCGCTGATTCGCTGAAGCTGGGCAAGCCGGGGATCGGGCCGCTCAACACCGGATCGACGCTCTGCGATTTTCGCGGGTGCTTCGGTTTCGGGCCGCAGCAATGGCATCGACCCGCCTATGTCCAGCCGAATTACCGCCCGCGCGGCGCGACGGGTCCGACCTATTACCAGCCGGGTGCGGCTGGCCGGCCGCAGCTGACCTATGAGCCGCCGCCGGTGCGCCGGCTGCAGCCGAAGGTGGCTGACAAGAACAGCCATGTCGCCTGGTGCAGCAATGAATACCGCTCCTACGATCCAAGAACGGATCGCTTCCTCACCTATGAAGGCATCTACAAGACCTGCCGCTCGCCCTATCGCTGAGTTGCCGCCATTAGCTTTCGAGCAAGGCGCGGTCGACATGACCGAGATCGCGGCCGGGCTCGATGATATCGCGCACCCGCTGCTTCAGTTCCTTCGGCCCGGGAAAGCCGCCGTCGCGCTTGCGCTCCCAGATCAGATCGCCGTTGACGCGGATCTCGAAATTGCCGCCGGTGCCGGGGATCAGCGCTACTTCCCCGAGACTGTCGGAAAAAGTGTGCAGCAGCTCCTGCGCCATCCAGGCGGCGCGCAGCAGCCAGTTGCACTGAGTGCAGTAGAGGATCGAGACACGGGCTTTTTCGGTCATGGCAGACTCCTTTTCTCTGCGCTGATGTAAGCCCTGTTGTTGGCGCGCGCAATCGCCAGCGTCTTGCGCGCCACCCGCCGGCATGGTCTCTTCCTCTATCGGCAATACCGGGAAAAACCCATGCGAGTCGCAGTCATCGAAAATATGAAGAACACCGGCCTCGGCGCGCTTGCCGCTGCACTCCATGAGGCGGAAGCGGAGATCGAGTGGTTCCGGGTGTGGCAGGACGGCGTCCTGCCGCCGGATATATCCGGCCATGACGCGCTTGTCGTTCTTGGTGGCGAGCAGAGCGCGCTGGATGACGAGACGCACCCCTATCTGCCGGAGCTCGTCCGGCTTTCGCGCCGCTTCGGCGATGCCGGCAAGGCCGTGCTCGGCATCTGCCTCGGTAGCCAGATCCTCGCCCGCGCCTATGGCGGCGACAATTTGCTAGGAAGCGCCCGCGAATTCGGCTGGCACGGGATCGGCGTCACCGAGGAGGGCCAGGCCGACCCGCTGCTGTCGGCGCTTGGCGGCGAATTCACCATCTTCGAATGGCATGTCGATACGTTTTCCCTGCCCGCCGGCGCGGTGCGTCTGGCGACAAGCCCTGTCGCCGAGAACCAGGCTTTCCGCATCGGCCGCGCCGTCTATGGCACCCAGTTCCATTTCGAGGCCAATTCCGCGGTCGTCGCGCAATGGAAGGCCGAATTCCCCGATACGATCGAGCGCATCGCGCCAGGCTGGCTGGAGAGCCATGCCGAACTGGCGGCAAGACATGGGCGTGGCGCCGATGCCGCGGGCCTTGCCATCGCCCGCGCCTGGGTCAGCCTGATCGAAGCAGACGAGATCGAGATGCTGTCAGAGGCCTCGGCGTGAGAGGCGAGGTCATGCCGGCAAGCGAACGCGAGAAGATGGCGGCAGGCGAATGGTATTGCTGCCTCGATGACGAACTCGATCTCTTGCGCCGGCAGGCGCGCCGGGCTGTCCATGCCCACAATACGCTGCCGCCGGACGAACGCGGCGCCATGGCGCCAGCCCTGAGGGCGCTCTTTGCGGGCATGGCACCCGATGTCTTCATCGAAGCGCCGTTTCACTGCTCCTACGGCATCAACATCACTCTCGGCGAGCGCGTCTATTTCAATGCCGGCTGCACCATCCTCGATTCCGGCCGGGTGACCATCGGCGACCGCACCATGTTCGGCCCCGGCGTGCGGATCTATTGCGCCGAACATCACAAGGACCCGACGCTTCGCAGCCGGGGCATCGAGATCGCTCGGCCGGTCGTTTTCGGCAGCGACGTCTGGATCGGCGGCGGCGCCATCATCCTCGGCGGCGTCGCGATCGGCGATGGTGCGATCGTCGGCGCCGGCGCCGTGGTGACCAGGGATGTGCCGGCGAACGCCACCGTGATCGGCAACCCGGCGCGCGCTCGATAGGCTTCGCCCAAATTCATCTGTCGCGGCATGCAGGCCAAAGCCCCCGCCAGCATTCGTTGCCCGGCTAAAGGCCGCTGTCGGCTCGCGCATCGTAGCGTTGCCGCGCGGCGATGATGCCGGCCTGGTTCTGCTCGGTCCACAGCACCAGCGAACGGATCGTTTCGTGCAGCGTGCAGCCGAGCGGCGTCAACGCGTAATCGACCTTCGGCGGCACGACCGGATAGACGGTGCGCTCGATGATACCGTCCCGCTCCAGGTGCCGCAGCGTCGTCGTCAGCATGCGCTGGCTGATGCCGTCGATATTCCTCTTCAATTCCGTGAAGCGAAGCGTGCGTTTTTCGAGCAGCGCAATGACGAGCAGCGACCATTTGTCGGCGATCCGGTCGAGGATCTGCCGGACCTCGCATTCCTCGCGCGCATCCCATTGCAGGACGTCATAATTCTTGCCGGTGCTGCAAATGTCACTCGGTGAGTTTGAAGTGCCTTCTTCCATGGTGCCGGATCATGTCTTAACTAGGCTTCGGTTACAAGAGGGAACCGAGGCATGAAAAGTAACTCGCCTCATCCCCGTTGTTTCAGCTCGTCAACCGAAGGAACGGATCCATGTCCACCCCATCTTCCCAGACCAAATCAGAAGGACGCATGAGCCCACGCTCAGCCGGGGCACTGATCGTGCTCTGTGGCGCGATCTTCCTCGAAGGCATCGATGTCGCCATGCTCAATATCGCGCTGCCGGCGATCCGCGCCGATCTCGGCCTGTCGACAACGACGCTCAGCGCCGTCGTCAGCGCCTATGTGCTCGGTTATGCCGGCTTCATGCTGCTTGGCGGCCGCGCCGCCGATATCTTCGGCAGGAAGCGCGTCTTCCTGACGGCGCTCGCCGTCTTCCTCGCCTTCTCCGGCCTCGGTGGTTTTGCGAGCGAGGGCTGGATGCTGCTCGTTGCCCGCTTCGTCACCGGTGCAGCTTCCGCCTTCATGACGCCCGCCGGCCTGGCGCTCATCACCGCCAATTTCCCCGAGGGAGCGCAGCGCAACCGGGCGGTAATGATCTATGCGTCGACGGCGTCGGCCGGCTTCTCGCTCGGCCTTGTCGCCGGCGGCCTGCTTGCCGCGATCGACTGGCGCTGGGTGTTTTTCGCGCCGGTGGTGCTTGCGGCGAGCCTCCTTGCCGTCGCCCCGCGGCTGATCGTCGACCGGGGTGCGGGAACCGCGCGTGGAAAATTCGATCTATCTGGCGCAGTGACGCTGACCGGCGCCATGCTGCTTGCCGCCTACGGCGTCACCCGGCTCGAGCATCCTGGCGAGCGCGCGGAATGGACGATCGCCGTCTTTGTGGCAAGTGCGCTGTTCTGGCTTGCCTTCATTCTGATCGAGCGCTCCTCGGCTGCCCCCTTGGTGCGGCTCGGCATTCTGCGCTCGGGCGCCCTGATCCGCGCCAATCTCGGCGCCCTGCTGTTTGCCGGCTCCTTTTTCGGCTTTCAGTTCATCGCCTCCCTGTATCTGCAGGAGCTGCTCGGCTGGACGCCGATGCAGACGAGCCTGGCGCTGCTGGCGATCGGCATCGACGCGGTGGTTGCGCCGATCCTGACGCCGCGGCTCGTCGACCGCTTCGGCAATGTCTGCGTCATTCTCGGCGGTTTCCTGCTGGCGCTTGCCTGTTATGCGCTATTCTCTCGCATGGGCTTCGACTGGACCTATGCTGCCATGTTCCCGTCGATGCTCCTGCTCGGCCTTGCCTTCGCGCTCGGCTATGGCCCGTTGACCATCGTCGCGACCGACGGCATCGCCGAAGACGAGCATGGGCTTGCCAGCGGCTTGGTCAATACCGCGATCCAGTTCGGAGCCGCGCTCGGCCTTTCCGGCGTCAGCGCCATCGGCGCCTATATTCTGGGCGAAGAAATCTCTCCCGAAGCCCGGCTGGAATCGCTACGTGTGGCGCTTCTGGTGCCGATGGCGGCTGCAGCCCTCGGCGCGCTGGTCATGGCAACAGGCCTGCGGGGCCGCGGCGGCTCCCGCCGCGAAGCGGTCGCCTGACCATGCTCGGCAAGGCTACGCATCGTGGCCTTGCCACCTCGACAGCGGCGATCATTCCGCTAGATCATCGGCAAACGGGAGAAATATCATGACAGCGCAAACCCTACCCATGGAAGGCGGCTGCCGTTGCGGCCAGGTGCGGTTGAAGATCAGCGCGCCGCCGCTGCTGACCATGGCCTGCCATTGCACAGGCTGCCAGAGGATGACCGCGAGCGCCTATTCGCTCAGCGCCGCCATCCCCAGTGAAGGCTTCGAGGTGACGAAAGGCGAGCCCGTCATCGGCGGCCTGCACGGCGTTACGAAACATTATTTCTGCCCGCATTGCATGAGCTGGATGTTCACCCGTCCGGAAGGCATGGACTGGTTTGTCAACCTGCGTGTCACCATGCTCGGCGATCCCAGCTGGTTCACCCCCTTCATCGAGACCTGGACGAGCGAGAAGCTGGCCTTTGCCGAGACCGGCGCCGTGCACAGCTATGAGGCGCTGCCCGAAATGGACGCTTATGAGGGGCTGGTGAAGGAGTATATGGGCAAGGGATGACGGCTCAGAAGCCCTGGAAGAGAAAATCCAGGGCGCTGGTGATACGATCGCTGTCGGAGGTGAGATCCGCGGCGACGACGCCGATCTCTTTAATGGAAATCGCACCGACAAATTGGGTCGCCATCACGTATGGCACGTCGTTGATCACAAATTGCGGATTGAGCTGGCGCATTATTTTGGGAAGAGCTTGCAGCGGAAGCATCGGTGCCATGATCCGCGTCGTCAGCTCGCCATGCAGATCTGACTGCAGATCGAGAGCAAGCGCATCGGTATGCACGAGATTGTAGACGTGAAACCGTGCCATCAGAATTGGCGATATTTCTGAAACGGCAGGCCGTGCTTTTCGACATAGGCATTGGAAGCGGCGATAGCCTCGGCATTCTCGATACGCCACAGCCGCTCGCGTTCCGCCTTTATGGCTTTCGCGATTCCATCTTCCGCCGCCCTGGATATATTGATCTTGAGGTCGCGCGCCTGCGAGACGAGACCTTCATCGAGAGAGAGGTTCGCTGCTTTTCTCGCATGCTGCGCCATGACGATCTCCTTGGCTTGATGCGCACACTATATGCGCATCAGATGCCATTGAGAAGCATTACTCGTCGCCCATCTTCAGCGCTGCAATAAACGCTTCCTGCGGAATCTCGACCTTGCCGAACTGGCGCATGCGCTTCTTGCCAGCCTTCTGCTTGTCGAGCAGCTTGCGCTTGCGGGTGGCGTCGCCGCCGTAGCATTTCGCCGTCACGTCCTTGCGCAACGCCGAGATGGTCTCGCGGGCGATGACATTGCCGCCGATCGCCGCCTGGATCGGAATCTTGAACATGTGCTTCGGGATCAGCTCCTTGAGCTTTTCGCACATGTCGCGGCCGCGCTTTTCGGCCGCCGTCCGGTGCACCATCATCGATAGCGCGTCGACCGGCTCGCCATTGACGAGGATCGACATCTTCACCAGGTTGCCCTCGCGGTGGTCGGTCAGCGTATAGTCGAAGGAGGCGTAGCCCTTCGAGATCGACTTCAGCCGATCGTAGAAATCGAAGACGACTTCATTGAGCGGCAAGTCATAGGTCAGCATCGCGCGCGTGCCGACATAGGTGAGTTCGATCTGGATGCCGCGGCGGTCCTGGCAAAGCTTCAGAATGCCACCGAGATAATCGTCTGGTGTGAGGATCGTCGCGCGGATCCACGGTTCGTGGATTTCGGAGATCTTGACGACATCGGGCATGTCGGCCGGGTTGTGCAGCTCGCGCTCCGTGCCGTCGGTCATGAACATCTTGTAGACGACGGAGGGTGCGGTGGCGATGAGGTCGAGGTCGAACTCGCGCTCCAGCCGCTCCTGGATGATTTCGAGATGCAGGAGGCCGAGGAAGCCGCAACGGAAGCCGAAGCCGAGGGCGGCCGACGATTCCATCTCGAAGGAAAACGATGCGTCGTTGAGGCGAAGCTTGCCCATGGCGGCGCGCAAATCCTCGAAATCGGCGGCATCAACCGGGAACAGGCCGCAGAACACCACCGGCTGCGCCGGCTTGAAGCCAGGCAGCGCCTGGGCGGTCGGCCGCTTGTCCTCAGTGATCGTATCGCCGACGCGGGTATCGGCCACTTCCTTGATCGAGGCGGTGATGAAACCGATCTCGCCGGGGCCGAGGCTGTCGATATTGACCATCTTCGGCGTCAGCACGCCGACGCGCTCCACCTGGTATTTCGCATCGGTGCCCATCATGCGGATCGTCTGACCCTTGGTCAGCACGCCATCGATGATGCGCACGAGAACCATGACGCCGAGATAGGTGTCGTACCAGCTGTCGACCAGCAGCGCCTTCAGCGGCGCTTTTTCGCCGCCGGGGCTCTTCGGCGCCGGCAGCTTGTTAACGATCGCCTCCAGCACGTCGGGAATGCCGAGACCGGTCTTGGCCGAAATCAGCACGGCCTCCGAAGCGTCGATGCCGATCACTTCCTCGATCTGCTCCCTGATGCGGTCGGGTTCGGCGGCCGGCAGGTCGATCTTGTTGAGGACGGTGACGATTTCGTGGTTGTTGTCGATCGCCTGGTAGACGTTGGCGAGCGTCTGCGCCTCGACGCCCTGGCTGGCGTCGACGACGAGCAGCGAGCCCTCGCAGGCCGATAGCGACCGCGAGACTTCGTAGGCGAAGTCGACATGGCCGGGCGTGTCGATCAGGTTGAGAATATATTTCTCGCCATTGTTCGCCTGGTAATGCAGGCGCACGGTCTGGGCCTTGATGGTGATGCCGCGCTCGCGCTCGATATCCATATTGTCGAGCACCTGCTCGGACATTTCGCGCTCGGCAAGGCCGCCCGTCGTCTGGATCAGCCGGTCGGCCAGCGTCGATTTGCCGTGGTCGATGTGGGCCACGATCGAAAAGTTGCGGATATGGGACAGCGGAGTGGTGGAATTGGTGCTCATGCGCGCCATATAGCAGCGCCGCCCCCTGCCGCAAAGCGGTAATTATCCCGCTGTTTACGCTATTTTGTCGGCCGGTCGGGCGCGGATCAGACCGGCCACGTCTCCAGCCGCCAGGCTGAATCCCAGAACATCCATTCATATTGCGAGGCGCGCACGAAGACATCGCTCATCTCGGCGCGCTCCACCGGTGACGCGGCGCGGGCGGCAATGTCGGTCAGCGCGATCACCTCGCGGGCACCGGCGGCAAATTGCGGATCGCCATAGGTGTTGATCCAGGCCTGGAAGGCGTTACCCTCGATCGCCGGCCGGTTCTTGATCGCCTCGCCGACGTGCCAGTAGATCCAGAAGCAGGGAAGGATGGAAGAAAGCGCCACCGCGTAGGAGCGGTGATAGGCGGTGGCAAGCAGGAAGTTGGTATAGGCAAAGCAGGCAGGCGAGGGTTCGGCTGATGTCACATCCGCGGAGGTGATGCCGAACTGGGTGAGGAAGCCTGCATGCAGGCCCTGCTCGACGGTGATCGCCTTCTGCGCCGAACCGAGGAAGCGCAGCACCTGCGCATTGTCGGGCGCCTTGGCCGCGACGATCGCCAGGCAGCGCGCATAATGCTTCAGGTAGAGCGCATCCTGCAGAATGTAGTGCCGGAAAACCTCCGGCGGTAGCGTGCCGTCGGACAGGCGGGTAAGAAGCGGCAAGACCTCGATTTTGGCCATAACGGGCGCGATCCTGTCCCAGGCGGCGGCCGTGAAGCTTGCCGTCAGTTCGGTGCTCTGCGTGCTGGCGTCCATCGTTTTCTCCCATCTGGATTGCGCTGCCATATATCGGCGAGGCTGTGGCGAAAGCAAGGTCAGCGCCGACCGCCTGAAGAGAGTTGATTCCATCATCGGATCATGTATTTCTCTTATAGTGGAATCATGGATCTAGAGATGGAAGACCAACTGGAACAGGCAATCGGCATCCGCATCCGCAAGCTGCGGCTGGAAAAGGGCTTGACGCTGGAGGATCTTGCCGCGTTTTCCGGCGTCAGCCGGGCGATGATTTCGCGCATCGAGCGGGCGGAGGCGAGCCCGACCGCCTCGCTGCTGGCCAGAATTTGCGCCGCCCTCGGCCTGTCGCTCTCGGCCTTCTTCGCGGAGGAAGGGCAGCAGGCCTCGCCGCTTGCCCGCCGGCAGGAGCAGCAGGTCTGGCGCGACCCGGAGACCGGTTATCTCAGAAGGTCTGTGTCGGCTCCGGGCACCGCCTCCGATGTCGACATCGTCGAAGTCGAATTTCCGGCCGGCGCCCGCGTCAGCTTCCCCCCGCATGCCAGCGCCCATGGCATGACCCAGCATGTCTGGCTGTTCGACGGCGAGCTGGAGATGACGGCGGGGGAGGTGGTCTATCGACTGCGCCCCGGCGATTGTCTCTTCATGCCCGTCGGCGAGGGCCATGTCTTCCACAATCCCGGCCATGCCCCGGCGCGCTATTGCGTCGTGCTCGATCGCGGCGGCCGCTAACAGCTTCATTTCAGGAGAACAGCATGGCCGACATTCGTACCCTTTCTGCCGAGGAGGCGCGCGCCGCCATTCCGGCGCTGGCGCAGGTGCTTGCCGATTGCGTCGCGGGCGGCGCTTCCGTCGGCTTCATGCAACCTTACGGGTCTGAGGATGCCGTGCCCTATTGGCGCGATGTCGCCGATGCGGTCGCCTCCGGCGGGAACCTGCTGCTGGTCGCCGAACTCGACGGTCAGATCGTCGGCACGGTGCAGGTAGGCGCCGCGCAGATGCCGAACCAGCCGCATCGCGGCGATCTGAAGAAGCTCTTGGTGCATCGCTCCGCCCGCGGGCGTGGCCTTGCCCGGCTGCTGATGGATGCCGCCGAGCGCGAGGCGGCAAGGCGTGGCAAGACCTTGCTGGTGCTTGATACGGCAACCGGCAGCGATGCCGAGGCGATCTATCCGCGCCTCGGCTGGCAGCGCGTCGGTGTCATCCCGGATTATGCGCTGTGGCCGCAAGGCGGCTTCTGCGATACCACCCTGTTCTATAAGCGGCTCGCCTGATTGCGCCGGCCCGGCTCATCCCAGACGGCTTATCGCGGATGGCTGAAGGCGGAAAGCGTCTCGTGCAGCCTGGCGCCCGCCGTCCATTGCGCCGCATTCCAGCCGAACTGCCGCGCCGCTTCGATATTTTCCACCATATCGTCGATAAAGGCGATCTCGCCGGGCAGGGCCCCGGCCCGCTCGGTCGCCAGCCGGAAAAACTCAGGCGAAGGTTTGCGGTGTCCGAGCGCTGCGGAGTAGAGGATGCCGTCGAAATGCGCGCCGAGGCCGGCCTCTTCCATCAGGTAGCGCGCCCGCCGGTGCTCCTGGTTGGTCGCCAGGAAAAGCGTGATGCCGCTTTGCCGGAGCGCGGCAAGCTCTTTCAGCAAGTCGAGATCGAGGCGGCGATCGTTTTCGAACCAGTATTCCATCAGCGTCGCGGCGCTGAGATGGGGCGCGATCTTTGCCAGCACTTTGGCAAGCCCGGGCTCCAACGCTTCGCGGCCGATAATGATATCGCCCCAGCAAGTCTGGAAGAATTCCTGCTGCAGCAGCTCGAGGCGCAGTCCGAGATCGCGTTCGAGATAGGTGAAGTGCGGCAGGCCGTCGGCCGGCCGGCCATGAATGAGCACGCCGTCGATATCGACCATCAGCACTTTCATGCGGGAAATTTCCTCGTTCAGAAAACACTGGTGAAGGTGGCGTTATCTGCCTCGGCGATCAATGCCTCCTGCGGCTTTTTTGCTGGGGTCAACCCGTGTAAATCTCGACTTCAACCAACGGCAGGATCTGAAATGCGCGTCATCTATTCCGAAGACCACAAGCTGCGCGACGCCAGGACCGAGCTTTACGCCGGTCAACTGGTGACGCCCTTCGAGGCGCCGTTCCGGGCCGAATGGATCCTCGCGGCGGTGAAGGAGGCGGGCTTTGCCGATGTCGTCGCGCCCGGTGCGCACGGGCTGGAAACGGCTGGGAAGGTGCATGATCCCGCCTATCTCGATTTTCTCGCCACCGTCTGGGACCGCTGGGTGGCGGCCGGGTTCGAAGGGGAGGCGATCGCCAATTCCTTCCCGGTGCGCCGCACCAGCCAGCGCGTGCCCGAAAATATCGTCGGCGCGATCGGCCATTATGCCAATGCCGCCGACACCTCGATCACCAAGGGCTCTTATGAGGCGGCGATCGCCTCGATGCGCTGCGCGGTGTCAGGCGCCGACTGGCTGACGCAGGGTCATCGTTTCGCCTTCGCGCTCTGCCGCCCGCCCGGCCACCATGCCGGCATCGATCTCTTCGGCGGCTATTGCTTCATCAACAATTCGGGCGTGGCGGCGCAGCGGCTGCTCGACCGCGGCGCGAAAAAGGTCGCCGTGCTCGACGTCGATTTCCACCATGGCAACGGCACGCAGGATCTCTTCTATCACAGAGGCGATGTCTTCACTGCCTCGCTGCATGGCGATCCTATGCAGGCCTTTCCCTATTTCCTCGGCCATGCCGACGAGGAAGGCGAGGGGGATGGCACCGGCGCCAACCGCAATTATCCGATGCCGCCGGGCACGCCCTGGGAGGTCTGGTCTTCGGCCCTTGCCGATGCGCTCGCCCGCATCAAGGCCTTCGGCGCCGAGGCGATCGTCGTGGCGCTCGGCGTCGATACTTTCGAACGCGACCCGATCTCCTTTTTCAGCCTGACCTCTGACGATTTCACCCGCATGGGGGCGATGATCGCCGCTGCCGGCCTGCCGGTGCTGACCTGCATGGAGGGCGGTTACGGTGTGCCGGAGATCGGGCTCAACGTTGCCAATGTCCTCAAGGGTCTGGAAGCCTGATTGCTTGATATGACCGACGAGACCGTTCCATCCGATATCCCGACACCCCGCATGCTGAGCTGGGCGCGCAACTCCGCCATCTATCGCCTGGAGCGGCGGATGATGACGGAAAAGCAGCTCTTCGACGCCATCACCCGCAAGGCCAGGGAGAAGTTCGAGGATATCAGCGCGGCGCAACTCAAGGCCGTTGCCGATTTCGCCGTCAAATTTGCCTATGACAACAAGGTGCTCGACGATAGCGCCTATGCCGAGATCAGCACGCGCTCTGCCATGCGCGGCGGCAAATCGAAACGCGCGATCGCCCGGAAACTGACAGCCAAGGGTGTCTCCAGCGACAAGGTCGAGACGGCACTTGAGGAGGCTGACGATCTCTATGCCGCGGCGATATTTGCCCGCAAGCGCGCCTTCGGTCCCTTCCGCCGGGTCGAGCTCGACGACAAGCGAAAAGCCAAGGAGCTATCGGCCTTCGCCCGCAACGGCTTCAGCTTCGAGATCGGCAAAAAGGTCTTCGAAATGAGCTTCGACGACGCCGAAGAGGTGATCCTTGCCGGCCGCCTCTGATGCATCAGGTCTTTTGCTGCCCGGATCAGAAGTTTGAATTTGTCCGCCGCAAATCGCCTTCGTATGAAGAGCGCTCAATCGGAGACGCACATGGAAGACAGAACGAACGACGGTTCCGGCGTGCTGGCCATCGAAGCGCCGGCAACATCCGGCGGCCTGGCGGCGGGTGCCCTGATGTGCCTCATGTCCATGTCCTCAATCCAGTTCGGCGCGGCGCTGTCCTCCTCCGCTATCGCCACCTATGGACCAGCCGGCGCCAGCTGGCTGCGCCTTGCCTTTGCCGCCATCATTCTGGCCGTCGCCGTCCGTCCGCGCATATTCAGCTATAGCCGGGAGCAATGGACAAGCGCGCTGGTTCTCGGCACGACGACAGCGCTGATGACCATGAGTTTCTTCGCGGCGATCGAGCGCATACCGCTCGGTCTTGCCGTGGCGATCGATTTTCTCGGCCCGCTTTCGGTGGCGACCATCGGTTATGGCCTCAGCCGCCGTCTCGTCTGGCCGCTCATTGCCGCGCTCGGCGTTCTGGCTCTTGCCCATGACGGTGAAGGCTGGGTTGGGAATATCCAGGGCATTCTTTTCGCCTGCGGCGCGGGAACCGGCTGGGCGATCTATATCGTGCTCACGAAGAGGATCGGCGCAAGCTTCAAGGGGTTGGAAGGGCTTTCCATGTCGCTCATGGTCGCCGCTCTGGTCGCCACACCTTTCGGCTTCTCAGGCGCCGTGCCGGCGCTCGATAGCTACGGCCTGATCGAAATGGCAGGCCTTGCCATTCTCGTGCCGCTACTGCCCTACACGCTGGAGCTGATTGCTTTGCGGCGCATGCCGACGACCTCCTTCGGCATTCTGATGAGTCTGGAGCCGGCCATTGCGGCGCTTGCAGGCTTTGCCATTCTGGCGCAGCCCCTGACCCTTCTGCAGATGGCCGGAACGGCCCTGGTAGTCGCCGCAAGCGCCGGCGCCACCTTCTCCGCAAAGCAGTAGGGATCAGCCCGTCTTCTTGGTCGGATCGTCGAGGGCGGGATTGTAGAACAGCGAGAGCGTCAGGCTCTTGGCGATCCGCTCCGCCGTCGCCATGAACCAGGCCTTGGCCTCCGGCGTTGGGGCGATATCGTCGAGCGTCGCGGCAAACAGCGACAGCCACTTCGGAAAGAGGTCAAGCGTCAGGTTCTGGACACCGGTATGCGCCTGCACCGGCTTGCCGCCATAGGCGCCGCTACGGAAGGCGACCGCCGACCAAAAGCTCTTCATCTTCGCCATATGCGCCGGCCAACGGCCAGACAGCCTGGCGTCGAACACCGGGCCGAGATCGGGATGCGCAAGCACGCGGGCGTAGAAAGTCTCGACCAGCCTGTCGATGACGGCCGCGTCGACGCCCATTTCCCGCATTTCGGCCTCCGCCCTTTCGCGGATCGCCGCGACATGGGCAGGGCGGCCCTGAATCTCAATCATCATTCCAAAAACCCCGGCGCCGCGTGATGCGGCAGCCCTTATATAGGCCTACATGGCAACGAGCCAAAGTCGTCGGTGCCGATTGCGGCAATCTGTCAGTCGGTTCGCCCCACTAATCCTAAGCACTTGACCGTCATTGCGTCGTTCTTTAGATTTAGAATTATTCTAAAGAATTGGAGAAAGTCATGCTGGCGCGGTTTTTCAGATCCCCGAAACGATCCTTTGAGTCGCTGTCCGAGCAGGAGATTCTCGCCCTTGCGATCGCCTCCGAGGAGGACGATGCCCGCATCTATCTCGCCTATGCCGATAGGTTGCGCCGCGAATTTCCGGCCTCCGCCAAGGTCTTCGAAGATATGGCCGAGGTCGAGGATACGCATCGCAAGTCGTTGTTCGATATCCATCGCCAGCGTTTCGGCGAGCGCATTCCGCTGATTCGGCGTGAACATGTCGAGGGCTTTTACGAACGCAAACCCGACTGGCTCAGGGCAAATCTTACGCTGGATGCGATGCGGCGGGAAACCGAGGCGATGGAGGAGCAGGCCTATCGTTTCTATGTCGAGGCGGCAAAACGCACCTCGGACGCCTCGACACGCGAGCTTCTCGGCGATCTCGCCCTTGCCGAACAAGGGCATGAGGACATCGCCCGCATGCTGGGCGACAAACATACGCCTGAAGATGTCAGGCGCGACGAGAACGAGACGGTGCACCGGCAGTTCGTGCTGACCTATGTGCAGCCGGGTCTTGCCGGTTTGATGGATGGCTCGGTCTCGACGCTGGCGCCGATCTTCGCCGCCGCCTTCGCCACGCAGGATACCTGGCAGACTTTCCTTGTCGGTCTTTCCGCCTCCGTCGGCGCCGGCATCTCGATGGGCTTCACCGAGGCCGCCCATGACGACGGCAAGATCTCCGGCAGAGGCTCGCCGGTCAAACGCGGCCTTGCCTGTGGCATCATGACGGCGCTCGGCGGCCTCGGCCACGCGCTGCCCTACCTCATCCCGCACTTCTGGACGGCGACCATCACCGCCGCCATCGTCGTCTTCTTCGAACTCTGGGCAATCGCCTTTATCCAGAACCGCTACATGGAAACACCCTTCCTGCGCGCCGCCTTCCAGGTAGTGCTCGGCGGCGGCCTGGTGCTCGGCGCCGGTATATTGATTGGCAATGGGTGAGGAGCGTTAGCGACGAACACCTTGAGCGGAAGCGAAAGGTAACGGTAGACGCCTCTCCGCCGTCCAGAAAAACAAAAAGGCCGACTTTCGCCGGCCTTTTTCCCCACATTCCCCCCGGAAATCCTTACCGCAGCGCGCCGACCAGTACGTCGCGGCCGTTCTCGATGGTGACCCAGCGGCCGGAATTGTAGCTCGACTGCCGCTTGACGAAGGAATAGGGCGTTCCAAACCACGGCTTGACGTCGGAGGCGAGGTTGTCGAGCACGAAATCGCCCTCGGCGGTGCGCAGCGTCAGCACGGCATGGCCTTCACCGTCAGGCTTGCGCACGACGGTCATCAGCAGATCGGCAGCCGAAAAGCCGCGCTGGATCAGCGTCCGGCGCTTCAGCAGCGCGAAATCCTCGCAGTCGCCGGCAGTGGTCGGATAGGCCCAGACCTCATCCTTGCCGTAGATTTCCTTGTCGGTCATCGGCGTGATCGTGCGGTTGACCGTGGCGTTGACCGAACGCACCAGCGACCACTTTGCCGGCGTCATCTCGACCGGGCCAGAATTGCGGTTTGCGCCGCATTCACTGCGGTGGATCTGACAGAAATCGTAGTGGCCAATTGGCTGGGAGGTGGCATTGCCCGTTACCATCGAAGCATTTCTGCTGGGGGCCGGTATGGCGGCCGTCGCCATCGCAAACATGGCCATCATGGCCACAAAAATACCCTTTATCCGCACGCCCGCTCTTCCTCGCATCGCCCCTTATTTATTAACAAAGTGTTAATGGAGAGGGCCAAGAAGAGTCAATCGTTACTTCTTGGGAGCACCTTACGACTCGCCGACATGGTTAAAATGCAACGGGTTGGGGGCTTGCGTCAGGGGAATTTCTCGGCCGGTGCTGTTCAAACGGGCATCTGCACATTTGTCGATGAACGGATGATGCCTTTGACGGCGCTAAGCAGAAGCGCGATATCGCTCGCGCGGGAAAGCCGGTGGTCGCCGTCGCGAATGAATGTCAGCACCACGTCGTCGGCGGGAAGATGTTCGACCAGTTTCATCGCATGCGCATGCGGCACGTCGGCGTCTTTCATGCCTTGGAGGATATGCACCGGGCAGCCCGTTTCGATGATGCCGTCGAGCACCCGGTTTTCGCGGCCGTCCTCGAGCAGTGCCCGTGTGTAGATGTTCGGCTCAGGGCTATATTGCGAGCGCTCTTCGAAATAACCCCGCTCGGCAAGCGACTTGCGCTCCTTGGCCTTGAGGTTCGGCTCGATCAGCTCGGAGGTGAAATCGGGGGCCGGCGCAATCAGCACCATCCCCTCGAGTTTTGGCCCTTCAAGTTTTGGCCCCTCGAGTTTTGGGCCTTCGAGCTTCGGGCCGTCCTGCCGCGCAAGCTCCTGCGCCAACCTGAGCGCGATCCAGCCGCCCATCGACGAGCCGACGAGGATCACTCGCTCGGGGGCAACGTGGCGGATGACGGCAAGCGCTTCCTCCAGCCAGCGTGAGATCGTGCCGTCGCTGAAGCTGCCGCCGGACAGTCCGTGGCCGGAATAATCGAGACGGATGCAGGCGAGCCCAAGTTCCGCCGCCAGCCCGTCGAGTTCCACCGCCTTGGTGCCGCTCATGTCGGAGCGGTAGCCGGACAGCCAGACGAGCGCTGGTGCGCCATTGCCGGCCTGCGCCGGGCGCACCAGCATCGCGATCTCGCGCGCTGCCTCTCCCTCGCCGACCGTCAGGAACTGCGGCTGGGTATTGGGCATCTGATCGAACATCGGCGAAACTCCTGTTATTTTGCCCTATAAAACAGATTCTTGGCAGGCTGACAGCGGGTGATTTTTCCGCTAAAGGATGATATTGACTCCGTTGCAGCGATGACGCGACACGTTTGTGCACCCCGATATGGGAGCGCGAGGCTGCAACGTTCCGAAAACAACGCGAGGAGAATACGACCATTCGCAGACCTTTTAAAACCGACGCGCCCGTGAAGGACGGACCGCGCTCGAACCGTGAAATCCGCATTCCCAAAGTTCAGCTGATCGGGGCTGACGGCGAGAATATGGGCGTCGTGCCTACCGACCAGGCCTTGAAAATGGCTGAGGAAGCCGGCCTCGATCTCGTCGAAATTTCCCCCAATGTCGAACCGCCTGTGTGCAAGATCCTCGATCTGGGCAAGCTGAAATATGCCAACCAGAAGAAGGCTGCCGAGGCGCGCAAGAAGCAGAAGATCGTCGAAGTCAAAGAAATCAAAATGCGCCCGAACATCGACACCCATGATTATGAGGTGAAGATGAAGGCGATGGGTCGCTTCTTCGACGAAGGCGACAAGGTCAAGGTGACGCTGAAGTTCCGCGGCCGTGAAATGGCCCACCAGGAACTCGGCATGAAGCTTCTGCAGCAGGTCAAGGCTGATACGATCGAGTTCGCCAAGGTCGAAGCCGAACCCAAGCTCGAAGGCCGCCAGATGATGATGGTGCTGGCGCCGAAGTAAGCGCCAGGCACTTTTTCGCCCCAAGGCCGTCCGCAAGGGCGGCTTTTGTGCTTTCGGCCATGATGATTCGGGCCTTGTACTGGATGCGCGAAGATTCCTCCGCCGCCCCGTTGCACTTTCAGAACGCTGCGGTTATAAGCGCGCGTCCGAACTGACCGGCAGGGCATGCCGTGGCAGTTTCGAATGCTTGCGGAACGGTTCGTCGCCGATGCCGCAGATCAACAACAAACGCTCCCGCACCTTGTTGCGACGGCCGGAGAACCGGACTTCGCGAGAAGGGCTTTTTTGATGAAGCGCGCAGGGAGGACAGAAGGAGTAGCAAAATGCCCAAGATGAAGACGAAGTCCTCTGCCAAGAAGCGGTTCAAGATCACCGCAACCGGCAAGGTCAAGGCTGCCGCTGCCGGCAAGCGCCATGGCATGATCAAGCGTTCCAACAAGTTCATTCGCGATGCACGTGGCACCATGGTTCTCGCAGAACCGGATGGCCGCAAGGTTATCAAGAATTACCTGCCGAACGGTCTCTGAGACTCGTCCGCGAACGCTAGATTTAAGGAGATCATGATATGGCACGTGTAAAAAGAGGCGTCACCTCTCACGCCAAGCACAAGAAGGTTCTGAAGGCCGCAAAGGGCTTTTACGGCCGTCGCAAGAACACCATCCGGACTGCCAAGGCTGCTGTCGATCGTTCGAAGCAGTACGCTTACCGCGACCGCAAGGTCAACAAGCGTAACTTCCGTGCGCTCTGGATCCAGCGCATCAACGCCGCTGTCCGGGAATTCGGCCTGACCTACGGCCGCTTCATCGACGGCCTGACCAAGGCTGGCATCGAAGTCGACCGCAAGGTTCTCTCCGACATGGCGATCCACGAGCCGGAAGCATTCGGCGCGCTGGTCAACGCCGCCAAGAAGGCTCTTGAGTACCTCAAGGAAGCCGGCACGGCGAACGAGTTTGAAGGCGCGGTCAAGTAACCAGCGCTTCCCAAGCTTTGAATTTTTGATTTTGGGAAACCCGCGCTGGTTTGGGCTAGCGCGGGTTTTTCTTTCTTTATATCCCTTGCGCCGGCCGGCGCCGCCTGCCTCCCGATCGCCCGCCTGATACTGGACGGAAAGAAGTGACAATGTCAGATATCGACCAGCTCAACGCATCGCTGCTCGCCGAAATCGCCGCCGCCGATGACGAGGCGGCCCTCGAGGCCGTGCGCGTTTCCGCCCTCGGCAAGAAGGGCTCCGTCTCCGAACTGTTGAAGACGCTCGGCGCCATGACGCCGGAGGAGCGCCAGACCAAGGGCGCTGCGATCAACGTTTTGAAGAATGCGGTGACCGAGGCGCTCGCCGCCCGCAAAACGACGCTCCGCCAAGAGGCGATCAATGCGCGGCTGAAGGCCGAGACGGTCGATGTCAGCCTGCCGGTGCGCTCTTCGCCTGCCGAGCGCGGCCGCATCCATCCGATCAGCCAGATCGTCGACGAGATCACCGCGATCTTCGCCGACATGGGCTTTTCGATCGCCGAAGGTCCCGACATCGAGACCGACTATTACAATTTCACCGCGCTGAATTTCCCCGAAGGCCACCCGGCCCGCGAGATGCACGACACCTTCTTCTTCCACCCGGACGAGAATGGCGAGCGCAAGGTGCTGCGCACCCATACCTCGCCGGTGCAGGTGCGCACCATGGAGGCGCAGAAACCGCCGATCCGCATCATCATTCCCGGCAAGACCTACCGCCAGGACAGCGACGCCACGCATTCGCCGATGTTCCATCAGGTCGAGGGCCTTGTCGTCGACAAGACGGCCAATGTCGCCAACATCCGCTGGGTGCTCGAGGAATTCTGCAAGACCTTCTTCGAGGTCGACAGCGTGACGATGCGTTTCCGCCCGTCCTTCTTTCCCTTCACCGAGCCCTCTTTCGAGGTCGATATCCAGTGCGACCGCTCCGGCCCGATCGTCAAGTTCGGAGAAGGCACCGACTGGATGGAGATCCTCGGCTGCGGCATGGTCCATCCGAACGTGCTGCGTTACGGCGGGCTCGATCCGGACGAGTATCAGGGTTTTGCCTGGGGCATGGGCCTCGACCGCATCGCCATGCTGAAATACGGCATGCCCGACCTGCGCGACTTCTTCAACGCCGACGTCCGCTGGATGACGCATTACGGCTTCCGCCCGCTCGACATGCCGACGCTGTTCGGCGGCCTCAGCGCTTGAACGGAGAATTGGGACGATGAAATTCACGCTCTCCTGGCTGAAAGAGCATCTGGAAACGGATGCCGGCCTCGATGAAATCTGCACGCGCTTGACCGAGATCGGGCTGGAGGTCGAGGATGTCGACGACAAGGCGGCGTTCAAGCCCTTCGTCATCGCCAGAGTTGTCTCGGCGGAAAAGCATCCTCAGGCCGATCGCCTGAAGGTGCTGATGGTCGATACCGGGGCCGGCGCGCCGGTCCAGGTCGTCTGCGGCGCGCCGAATGCGCGCGCCGGCCTCGTCGGCGCCTTTGCCGCTCCCGGCACCTATGTCCCCGGTATCGATGTGACGCTTGCCGTCGGCAATATCCGCGGCGTCGAAAGCCATGGCATGATGTGCTCCGAAAAGGAGCTGCAGATCTCCGACAGTCACGACGGCATCATCGATCTGCCTGAAGATGCGCCGGTCGGAAAGAGTTATGCCGCCTATGCCAATCTCGACGACCCGGTCATCGAGATCAACCTGACGCCCAACCGGCCGGATTGCACGTCGATCCACGGCATTGCCCGCGATCTTGCCGCCTCCGGTCTCGGTACGCTGAAGACCCGGCCGGCGCCATCCTTCGCCGTCGACGGCGAGACGCCGGTGAAGCTGAAGCTCGATCTCGACGATCAGAAGCTCTGCCCGGGCTTTGCGCTACGCCTGGTGCGCGGCGTCAGGAACGGCCCGAGCCCGCGCTGGATGCAGCAGCGGCTGATCGCCATCGGCCTGCGTCCGATCAATGCGCTGGTTGATATCACCAACTACATGACCTTCGATCAGGGCCGGCCGATGCACGTCTTCGACGCTGCCAAGGTCAAGGGCAACCTCACCGTCCGCCGCGCCGCCGAAGGCGAGACCGTGCTGGCGCTCGATCAACGTGAATACAAGCTCGGCCCGAACAATGTCGTCATCTCCGATGAAGACGGCATCGAATCGATCGGCGGCATCATGGGCGGCGAACATTCCGGCTGCGACGAGAACACCGTCGACGTGCTGATCGAATCCGCCCTCTGGGACCCGATGAACATCGCCAAATCAGGCCGTAGCCTCGGCATCATCACCGATGCCCGCTACCGCTTCGAACGCGGCGTCGATCCGGACTACATGGTTCCCGGTCTCGAACGCACGACGGAACTGGTGCTGGAACTCTGCGGCGGCACGGCCGCCAGGGCCGAGGTCGTCGGCTATAAGGGTTACGAACCAAAGATCGTCGATTTCCCTTATTCTGAGGTCAAGCGCCTGACGGGGCTCGAAGTCTCGGATGAGGAAAGCAACAGCATTCTGACCCGCCTCGGCTTCACGGTCTCCGGTTCCGGCGAGCGTGTCTCCGTCGCCGTTCCCTCCTGGCGTCCCGATGTCGATGGCAAGGCCGATCTCGTCGAGGAGGTCATGCGCATCCACGGCGTCGACAATATCAAGCCGGCGCCGCTGGAAAGCCATGCGGCGGTCAACGGCAAGATCCTGACGACGCTGCAGATCCGCACCCGCATCGCCAAGCGGGCGCTTGCTTCGCGCGGCATGCTCGAAGCCGTTACTTGGTCCTTCATTCCGGAAGATCAGGCCAAACTCTTCGGCGGCGGGGCGGCAGCCCTCAAGCTTGCCAACCCGATCGCCGCCGAAATGTCGGATATGCGCCCTTCGCTGCTGCCGGGCCTGCTGACGGCAGCCCAGCGCAATGCCGACAAGGGTTATGCCGACGTCGCCCTCTTCGAAGTCTCCGGCACCTATGAGAACGACAGGCCGGACGGCCAGCGCCGCGTTGCCGGCGGCATCCGCCGCGGCACGGCCTCGCTTGCCGGCGCCGGTCGCGCCTGGTCGAATGCCGCCAAGGGCGGTGGCAAGCCGGTCGATGTCTTCGATGCCAAGGCCGATGTGCTCGCCGTCATCGAAGCCTGCGGCCTGCCGATGGGCAATGTCCAGATCGAGCGGGGTGGACCGGATTGGTACCATCCCGGCCGCTCCGGCACCATCAAGATGGGGCCGAAGGTGGTGCTCGGCTATTTCGGCGAATTCCATCCGCTGACCTTGGAAGCGCTCGATGTCTCCGGCGCGCTCTGCGGTTTCGAGGTCTATCTTGATGCGATGGCCGAGCCGAAGAAAAAGGCGACTCGCACCAAGCCGGCGCTCGAACTGTCGCCCTTCCAGGCGGTCAAGCGGGATTTCGCCTTCGTCGTCGACAAGACGGTGGAATCAGGCGCGGTCATCAAGGCTGCGACAAGCGCCGACCGCAAGCTGGTCACCGGCGTCAATGTCTTCGATATCTTCGAAGGCGCGTCGGTCGGCGAGGGCAAGAAGTCGGTGGCGATCGAGGTTCAGATCCAGCCGGTCGAGCGTACGCTGACGGATGAAGATTTCGAGACACTGACGCAGAAGATCATCGCCAGCGTGATGAAATTCACCGGCGGCGTCCTCAGGAGCTGATCCTGCCGGCTTTGCCGAGACAATGGGACCGGTCGTTAAGCGGCCGGTCTTTTCACGTATGAAGATGGTAGAGCTTGCTGACGATTGTCCAGCGGCCTTCGATCTTCAGCAGCGAGAGATAATCGGTGAAGCGCATTCCGGCGAAATCGTCGGTAACCTTGACGCTCGCCGCATCGCCCTCGACATCGACGCTTTGGATATCCATGAAAGGCTGCGTTCCGGGCGGGGCAGGCTCCTCCGCCAGGATTGCGGAGATGAATTCGTCCCGCGTCAGCCATTCGACGGCATTCTGGTAATAGCCGATGATCGAGCTTTTCGGGTGGAAGGCCTTTTTCAAGGCCGCCTCATTGGCGAAGGCCATGCCCTCGACATAGAGATGAACCGTCTGTTCGACTGCTTGCCTGTCCGACATGTTTTCATCCCGTTTGGTGGGATGGCGGTAAATAGTTTCGCCAGCCGCCAAGGCAAGCCCGGCCGGTTGCATCAGGCCGGGCTTTGGTTTCAGTAAGGGCTCAGAGGTTCGTCATAGCAAGCGAGGTATCCGAATAACGCTTGCCGGCCACCTTCCCTACGGGGATTGCATGGCCGAGCTCTTCAAGCTCAGCCGCACTCAGCACGATATCGGCAGCGGCAGCATTCTGTTCGAGGTGGTGAAGCTTGCGGGCGCCGGGGATCGGCACGATGTTGTCGCCCTGGCTCAACACCCAGGCTAGCGCCAGCTGTGCGGCGGTCACGCCTTTGTCGGCAGCAAGCCGCTCGAGCGTTGCGACGAGTGCCGCGTTGGCGTCGAAATTCTCCGCCTGGAAACGCGGAACCTGCCGGCGGAAATCGTCGGCGGCGAGATCGTCGACCTTGCGAATCGCGCCCGTGAGGAACCCGCGGCCGAGCGGGCTGTAGGGCACGAAGCCGATACCGAGTTCGCGGCACGTGGCAAGCACATCCTCCTCGGGATCGCGCGTCCAAAGCGAATATTCGCTCTGCAGTGCTGCGATCGGATGCACCGCATGGGCGCGGCGGATGGTGGCGCTGCCGGCTTCGGAGAGGCCGAGGGCGCGGACCTTACCCTCCTTCACCAGCTCGGCCATGACGCCGACGGTGTCCTCGATCGGCACATTGGGATCGACGCGGTGCTGGTAGAAGAGGTCGATGGTCTCGATCCCCAGGCGCTTCAGCGAGGCCTCGGCGACCGCTCTGACATGCTCCGGGCGGCTGTCGACGCCGGTGATGGCGGCAGTGCCCGCCTGGCTGGTATCGATCTTGAAGCCGAACTTGGTGGCGATCACCGCCCGGTCGCGAAACGGTTTCAGCGCCTTGCCGAGAAGAACCTCGTTGGTGAAGGGACCGTAGACTTCGGCGGTGTCGAAAAAGGTGACGCCGAGATCGATGGCGCGATGAAGGGTCCTGATCGATTCTGCCTCGTCGCTGGCGCCATAGGCAAAGCTCATGCCCATGCAGCCAAGGCCGACGGCAGAGACGGTGAGATCATTTCCGAGTTTTCGGGTTTTCATGCTGCGCTCCTTTTGAGCTGAACCGCTTTTGGGGGTTTGTGCGGTACGAACAGACCATATTCCTGCCGTATCGCTCAGAAAATACATGCAATTTATAACGGGTTGTTCTATCTGTTCGATCAATGAACCGAACACAGCTCGCACAACTTGCCGTTCTCGCAGCCGTCTCCGAGCATCGCAGCTTCCGGGCCGCTGCCAAGGAACTCCTCGTTGCGCCCTCGGCCGTCAGCCATGCGATCTCGAGCCTCGAGGAGAGCCTGGGTGTCAGACTCTTGGCGCGCACCACCCGCAGCGTCGCGCCGACGGAGGAGGGCCGCCTGCTTCTCGAACGGCTTCGCCCGGCGCTCGAAGAGATCGGCATTGCTTTGGAGGCGGTCCGCGATACGCGTGCCAGGCCTGCCGGAAACCTGCGCATCACCGCGCCGCGCTTTGCCTCCGATCTCCTGCTCGCCCCGCGCCTCGGCGACTTTCTCAACCTCTATCCCGATATCACCCTGGAGATCGCCAATGAGGACGGCTTCACCGATATCGTCAAGGAGGGGTTCGATGCCGGCATAAGGCTGGAGGAGAGCCTGGAAGCCGATATGATCGCGGTCAAGGTCTCGCCCGATCTGACGACGGTGATTGCCGCTTCGCCCGATTATTTCAAGCGCTTTCCGAAGCCGCAGCATCCGCGCGATCTCGTCGGCCACCGCTGCATCAAGCGGCGCTTTACCAACGGCTCAATCTATCGCTGGGAGTTTGAAAAGGATGGGCAGGAACTGGTCGTTTCCGTCGACGGGCCATTGATCGTCAGCGAGGACCGGCTGGCCCTGCTTGCGGCGCTGAACGGCGCTGGCCTTGCCTATCTGTTCGACATGCGCGTGGATGCCGAGCTGGCAAGCGGCAGCCTCGTGCGGGTACTGGAGGATTGGTGCGCGCCCTATTCCGGGGCGTTTCTCTATTATCCCACCCGCCGGCAGATGCGGCCGGCACTGCGCGCCTTCATCGATTTCTTCAAATATGTTTAGGAAGATGCGGGCGACCGGCAAGAGACCTGCCGCCCGTTCTGTTCATCCGTCAGGCAGCCTTTGCCTTCTGGTTCGCAGCCGTGGTGGCGAGCTGGGAAAGGGTCTTGTCGGTCGCCGTTTCCTCCTGCAGCGTCTGGTCGAGCAGGCGGACGGCATCCTTGAGGCCGAGTGTCGCCGCCCAGGTTTTCAGCGTGCCGTAACGGGCGATTTCATAATGCTCGACGGCCTGGGCAGCAGAGATCAGACCGGCATCGAGGGCTGATGTGCCCTTGAATTCCTCCATGATTTCCTCGCCCTCGGCGATAATGCCCTGGATCGCCTCGCAGGTCTTGCCCTGAGCGCGTTTGCCGATCAGTTCGAAAACCTGCTGCAGGCGCTCGACCTGGCCTTCGGTTTCCTCGCGATGCTTTTCGAAGCCCGCCTTCAGTTCGGAAGACTGGGCGGCGCGCGCCATCTTCGGCAGGGCGCGCAAGATCTGCCGTTCGGCAAAATAGATGTCCTTGAGCGTATCGTAGAAGAGATCTTCCAACGTCTTTTCCTTGGCCATTTTCTCGATCCTTGTTCTGGGAAAGGCCGCGAACGCGGCGACACATTAAGAAGCGAGGATCGCGCAAATTGTTCCCGGTCGATTTCGGGTGGACTGGAAATCTGCTCCGGGCGATCATTCCTGCTGTCGATGGAGAAAGATAAAGTCATGCGTAAGCCGGGTTCGATGAAGGGTCTGGAGGATCTTGGCCGCGTACGGCTGTCGCAGAATTTTTTCTTCCGCGATTTCCTGCATTCTGAAATTGCCGATTTCTACCGCATTCCCAACATCCCCGAGGATCCCGATCTGGCGATCGAGGTGGGCAGGAGGCTCTGCGAGGAATTGCTGGAGCCGCTGGAAGCAACCTTCGGGCGCCTGCATATCCGCTCCGGCTATCGTTCGCCCGCGGTAAACCGGTTCGGCAACGAGAACGATCTGAACTGCTCGACCAATGCTACCACCGCCGCGCATCACATCTGGGATATGCGGGACTTCGACGGCTGCATGGGTGCCGCGGTCTGCATTGCCGTGCCGTGGATGCTCGACCACTACAGCAATGAAAGCGACTGGCAACGGCTCGCCTGGTGGATCCACGACCACCTGCCCTATGCCTCACTTTGTTTCTTCCCGAAGCTCTGGGCCTTCAATATCCAATGGCACGAACGGCCGAAACGGGTGATTCAGAGTTATATCAGCCCGCGCGGCATACTCACCAAACCGGGCATGGCGAACTGGGAGGGCGATCACGCCGCTTTCTACCAAGATTTTCCCAGACTCAAAAGCTGATGCGGTAGCGGATGTGGCCGTCGCTCTCAACATAGCTGTCGTAGAGCGCCCGGGCTGTCTTGTTCTGCTCGCTCGTATGCCAGTAGAGCCGCGCCCAGCCCTTGCCCTTGATGGAAACGACTATTTCGCCGAGATGCCACTTGTCGGCAAAACTTCCCACCGCCGCCGGATGTAGCGGGCATAGTCTCGGCGGAACTTGGCGCCCGACTCCGCGACAGTCTGGAACGAGACTTCAATGCCGCGCTGCGCCCGCAGATCTTCTACATGACGCAGGCTCAACGGAATGCGGAAATGCAGCCAAACCGCATGCGCTATAAAAAAAGTGATGGCGCCCTACGTGACTCTTATCGACGGCCGCGATGAAACGTTGTCCACCCGCCGCCGCAGCATTTCTTGAACTTTTCCCCGGAACCACAAGGACATGGATCATTTGTTCGGCGTTGCATTCTGCTGACCAAAGGCAGCAAGACGGTCGAGGGCAAGAGCGCCGCCGCAAAAACGGCCAGTTTAGAGGAGGTACCAGGTACGACGAGGCGCCGCCCGGACCTGAAGCCGCGCCAGGCTCGTTCGGCCACATAGTCCGCGTCCAGCTTCGGGAGAACCTTGAAGAGCGTCGACCGGCCAGCGCCGGATCGCTCCAGAAACTCTGTCGATACTGGTCCTGGAGCGACACATGTCACTGTCACGCCGGTGCCGCGCAACTCTTGATGAAGTGCTTCCGAAAAGGAGCGCACGAAGCCTTTGCTGGCGTAATACAACGCCATATTCGGCCCAGGAAGGAAGCTTGCCACTGAGCCAAGATTGATTACGCCGCCGCGCCGCCGCGCCGCCATTTCCGGCAAGAAGCGAAGGGTCAGATCGCTTAATGCGCGTATGTTGACATCGATAATTCCGAGTTGGTCGTCGATAGGCAATAAGGTCGCGGCGCCGCGCAAGCCATAACCGGCGCTATTGACGAGGACATCGCAGAACAAGGCATTTATCGACAGGAAATTTTGCAGACGCGTCGATGTATCTGTGGCCAAGAGATCCATTTCCAGCACGAAAGCCTCGCCCCCCGCCTCCCGCACGTCTGCCGCCGCCGATATGAGGCCCTCAATCGAACGCGCAACAAGAACAATTGCGGCACGCTCGCGTGCGGCAACTTTGGCGATGGCCCGCCCGATGCCGCGCGATGCGCCGACAACAACGATGGCTGGACGGAGCACGATTTGTAGGCTCATGTCGCGGTTCTCAAGGCTGTCGTGCCAGGGTTGGCTCCTGTCTGAGCGAGACCCTTCAATTCCCCCGTGACTTCGCCATTCAGTATGTTTTCCAACCGATCCAGCGCTCGTGCAACATTTGCACCGTCCATGACCCTGTGGTCGTAATGGATGCGCACCGTTACAGTCCCGTCATCGTCTATTGGGCCGTAGTTGAGAAGCGTGGTTAGCGGCGTAAGGGGGTTGAGGGATTCTGCCCCGAGGCCAGAGTAGACGGAGAATTGGAAAGTGCCAAAAAAACGCGGCCGCTGCCGACCGAGATTCAGTCCAAGCCACATCACAAGCCACCTGATGGGGCCGGGAAGGTGTGCAAACTTCAATATGCGCCGGAATTCCTTGACCTCCATGACAGGGCGGGACCTTGCCGCCTCGATCAAGGTCTGAAGCTCAGTGATGGATCTCTTCTCGGGAGCCCTGATCAGGCTCAGTAGAACGATCCGCTCGCCTTCATATTCACGTTCGTGGGCAATGGACGCCACATTTCCTGAATATTCATAAAGTCGCGGTGTCGGAAACTTGACATAAGCGCGGCGCAGGTCCGGCAGTTCCTGTGCGAGAAGTGCATATGCCTTTAAGAAGAGAACGGTCCATGACGGCCTGACTGGCTGTGCTGTTCTGGCCGCCAGGAGCGCGCTGATATTCATCTTCCGCTGCACCGTGACGCGCGGCACACCGATCGAGAATTTCATCAGATCGCCGACAAGGCGTCGCGATGCGGAGAGTTTAATGGCTCGACCTCGCATGGGGCCACCTCTAGTAGAGATAAGGAATAATTCGTTTTGTCTTGTCCATGTAGGCTTGATACTCGGGACCGAAAACGTCCAGCATCATACGCTCCTCTTTGTCTACTCTGAGGAAAAAGAGGATCCCGGCGCCGAGCAGCCCCGCTAGTCCCGCCACCCAGTTCGACAGGAGGAAGGCTTGGCCAAGTCCCATGAGCAGAAATGATGTGTACATCGGATGGCGGACAAGGGCATAGGGTCCTTGAGAGATGAGTTTGTGCTTTTCGCGGATCTCCAGCGTTATCGACCAATTCTTGCCGAGGGCCTTGTGGGTCCTACGGAAAACCCACATCGCACAGACGAGAAGTATCGCACCAAGTGCCACGGCCCACAGATGGGGCGGGTAGTCGGCAGCGAGGGGAAATCCGGTTGCAACATAGATCGCTGGTATGATGGAGAGGCCAAGAAGGCCAGCGGCAAGTCCTACTGCCTCCGAAGGCGTGCGGCGGTCGCTAACAACCTGCAAGCGCTTGGCGCGGCGCGCATGAGGACGGCGAATGATCGCCCAGACGACGACCCCGAGGACCCAGATGACCTTACCTGCAGTAGCGATCGATAGGTACAAATCAGGTCACCAAAGCCTTTCCGCACTGGCCGGCGTTTGCCGGTTTACCAACGTACATTCATGAGTCGACCTACCTTAGAGCATGTCTCGCAAAAGTGTGCCGCGGTTTTGCGATAAAGACATGGTAAAAACAAAGACCTAAAGCGTGACAAGCGACTCTGAAAGATCGCGACACGCTTTAGCTTCTTGGTCAAATCCAATATGCCCTCAACCGGTATTCATCTCGCGAAGCTTCGTAATGAATTGTTGCGGCCTCAGCCAAATGCCGGGCGCCTTGTATCCCATGTGACGTGCAATGTCCGCCACGAATGCATTGCAGTTGTAGACCGTTGCTTCCCAGAGACGGGAACTTGCCTGTTGTTTGCGGATGAAGCGAACAGCGTCTTCGTACTCGCCGTCCGATAGCATGACTCTCCAGCTTGCCGACCGGTACGCCTCTTCCAGATCACCGTCGGTCGCTCCGGTTGTTGCTGAAACCGGCACGAAATGGCCCAAGACGTAGGCTCCGGGATCGGTCGAGGCCGGGGCGAGGCCGGCGACCTGCGGATCAACCATGTTTCCGTTCTTGTCCGTGCGCCCAAAGACAACATAGGTGTGTCCATAGCTGAGCGCATATCGCGAACGGAACTCGAGGAAATACCGATTTGAATTTTCGTTGGCCGAGATGGTTGTTCGGCCATTGGCATCGGACGTGAAACGCGGCTGCTGGGCTTTGTCTTTGGTCTGGCATGACACGACGGCAATCGCCATCAGGATTACAAGCGGCAGACAACCTCTTGCAAGCGTCATCAATGCACTCCTCTCACCTGCCTCGGTTCGCACGGGGGGTGAATGCTCATATGAACGCGGCTCCGGGGATAGCCCGGTGCTGGCGACTTAAGTTGTGAGGAGGACCGAACTCGACCCTCGTCACAAATCGAGGGATGGTCGCTACTTATATACTTGAGCAGCAGCCGGTGGCGGTGCCTTGCCTTTTCCTTTGCCAATCATTCCGCAGGCGGTGAGATTGGCAACAGCAAGCACAGAGATGATCACGATTAGAATTCTGCTCATCAAGAAGTCCTCTCCTTAGAATCGGCATCACTTATCGTAGGCAACGTCGATAATAGTAGCGTCAACTTACGTAAAGGCTAGTGCAGAAAGAACACAATCTGAGCGCATCCTAGGCTTTTGCTGCCTGCGCAGCGGGAAAATGGGTCGGCTGCCTGCCGATTCGAGCGAGGAATGCCGCCGCTAGATCACTAGGACTCTGGTTCCCACATGGGTGCGCCCATAGAGATCCACAATGTTGGGGTTGGTGAGTCGGACGCATCCGTTCGACACTGCCTGACCAATCGACCACGGCGCGTTCGTTCCATGTAGACGAAACAGGGTGTCTTTTCCGTCCTGATAGAGATAGAGGGCGGCCGCACCTAACGGATTTCCTGGTCCGCCTGGGACGCCTTCAGCGTATTGGCCGAGGCGCGGCTTACGCGCGATCATGTCGGCGGTCGGTGTCCACGACGGCCATTCTGCCTTGCGACCTACCGTGGCTTGGCCCTTGAAACTCAATCCTTCCTGTCCAACCGCGACGCCGTAGCGTGTTGCCTGACCTCCCGCCTCGACGAAATAGAGATATCGGCTGGCGGTATCGACGACGATGGTGCCGGGCGGCTCATCACCACTATAGCTCACTGTTTGCCGCCGGTAGCGGGTATCACGATCCGGGTTCCGCCCAAGGGCGTAATACCCAAATGGCGGCCCGTCCTCGGTAGTACATCCGGACATTATCAGAGCCAGACTTCCCAGAAGAATTCCCCGGCGCGTAACGTGACTTTCGTCCATTTTCATCTGCCAACGCGATTGATCAGCCCACCCTTGTATTTAACATCGCCGCGCTTTTTGGCAAACGCTCTTGCATCAGTGCTTATAGAGCAACGGAAAACGGGGAACTCGCATGCTATGATATCCGTCAAATGCCGGGCATTTTCCTGCGGAGTTTTGGGGTCGACGGCAGGCAGAGTCGTTGTGGTCCACCGATCGGCACCTTCAATGAGTGGTTGTTAGATGAGGATTTGTTTAAAATTCTTGCATGCACGACCCGCCTCTGTTCGATTAGGATCGAGTAAAACTGGGGGGCGGGAATGGAGCTTGGCTTCGACGGAAAAGTTGCGATTGTGACAGGTGGGGGGTCGGGGATTGGCGCTGCGATTTCGCGACAACTTGCTCTTGAGGGGGCAGAGGTCATCGTCGCGGATATTGATGCCGATAGTGCCGACCGCGTTGCTACTGATATACGGACGCAGGGAGGGAAGGCTGTCGATTTCGCCGTCGATGTCACCATCGCCGATGCGGTCGAGCGGTTGGTTGAGTTTGCCGTCCAGAAATGTGGTGGCCTCCACCTAGCGGTGAACAATGCAGGGCTGACTGGCGTCCGGACCGCTACCGCGGATTACCCGCTCGACCAATGGCGCAAGTTGATGAGCGTCAATCTGGACGGTACATTCTATTGCATGAAATATGAGATTGCCGCCATGCTGCAAGCCGGCGTAGGCGGGGCCATCGTAAACATGTCCTCCATTCTCGGTTCCGTTGCATTGCCACTGGCATCGGCCTATACCGCGGCTAAGCACGGGGTCATCGGCCTCACGAAGGCCGCTGCGATCGAGTACGCGCGTATGGGTATTCGGATCAATGCAGTTGCCCCCGGCTGGATCGAAACGCCGATTCTGTGTGAGCCTGTGACAAGCACTCGGAGATTGAACTCGTTGCAGCCAATGGGCCGGCGTGGATCGCCCGATGAAGTGGCGGCTCTCGTATGTTTTCTCCTTTCGGAACAGGCAAGCTTCATTACTGGAAGCTGTCATATGGTCGACGGGGCCTACACCGCTCACTAATGCATGTCGCCGGGAAGTGTGCAGCGGTTCCCGGAAAACGACATGCATAAAAACAAAGAGCTAAAGCGCGTCGAATGAATCAAGTTACATGCGACGCGCTTTAGCCACCGAGGGGTAGCGTCGCCGCATGAAGCGGGCCCATCGTGGGCATCCTTTACCCAAGGCGACGCTACCATCCAGAGTTATATCAGCCCGCGCGGCATCCCGACCAAACCGGGCATGGCGAACTGGGAGGGCGATCACGCCGCTTTCTACTAAGGTTTTCCCAGACTCAAAAGCTGATGCGGTAGCGGATATGGCCGTCGCTCTCGACATAGCTGTCGTAGAGCGCCCGGGCCGTCTTGTTCTGTTCGCTCGTATGCCAATAGAGCCGCGACCAGCCCTTGGCCTTGCAGGTGGCGACGAGGTCGTCCATCAGCGCCCGCCCGACCCCTTTGCCGCGTGCATCGCGATCGACAAACAGGTCTTCGAGATAGCAGTCCCTGCCGCGGATCCATGTGCCCTCATGGGTGAGATAGAGCGCAAAGCCCATGATCCTGCCATCGACCTCGGCGACCCGCATGGCGATCGCCGACGCCGGATCGAAAACCCGGCGCCAAGTGGAATCGGTGATATCGGCATCGACCGTGACTTCGTAAAAGGCGAGGTAGGCCGCCCAAAGTTCGCGCCAGCGGCTCTCGTCCTCGGCGCGGGCATCGCGGATCGTCACGGTCATGGGCTCTTTCTTTCAGTTCCCGGCTTGATCGAGCAGGGCCATTGCGTCATCGGAAAGCTGAAGTGTCGCCGATTTCGCCAGGCTTTCAAGCTGCGAAAGGCTGGTGGCGCTGGCGATCGGCGCCGTCACGCCTTTCTTGCGCAGCAGCCAGGCGAGCGAAATTTCGGCGGGCTTGGCGCCGGTCTCGGCAGAAACCGTGTCGAGCGCGGCAAGAATGCGCAGACCCTTGTCGTCGAAATAGGTCGAAACCCGGCCCTCGCGGGCGCGGCCCTGCGTATCGGCCTTGCTGCGGTATTTGCCGGTGAGGAAGCCGGCAGCCAGGCTGAAATAGGTGATGACGCCGATGTCCTCTTCAACGCAGAGCTCGGCGAGCGGCCCCTCGAAGCTTGCGCGCTCATAAAGATTATATTCCGGCTGCACCACATCGTAACGGGGCAGGCCGGCCTTTTCGGCAGCGTCGAAGGAGGCCTGCAGCAGCGTCGCATCATAGTTCGAGCAGCCGATGGCGCGGATCTTGCCCTGCTGCTTCAGCTTGGCATAGGCGCCGAGTGTTTCCTCGTGCGGCGTATCGGCATCCGGCCAGTGCGACAGATAGAGGTCGATATAGTCAGTCTGCAGCCGGCGCAGCGAATCCTCGACCGCCTTGAGGATATAGCTCTCCTTCAGTGTCTTTCCCTGCCCCATGTCCGAGCCGACCTTGGTAACGATGACCGCCTGGTCGCGGGAAACCTTGGCCTGCTTCAGCCAGCGCCCGATGATCTCCTCGGAATCGCCGCCCTTGTTGCCCGGGACCCATGCGGAATAGACATCCGCCGTATCGATCGTGTTCAGGCCAGCGTCGAAGAAGGCGTCGAGAATGGCGAAGGATGCTTTCTCGTCGGCCGTCCAGCCGAAGACATTGCCGCCGATGACGATCGGCGCGACCGAAAGACCCGTTTTTCCAAGCCGGCGCATTTCCATGACGCTCTCCAATATGGTGATGTGTTTGAAATCGTGGACACGGCAGAACGCCGCCTTGCAGCAACCTAGCGCATTCCGGGCATCCGGGAAGGCAAACTTCCGTGATTTCAGCCCGCACCATTGCGCCGTGGCTAAGGCCTGAATATGGTTCGCGGAAATCTGTTTGGGAGGTTTGGATCATGCTGCGTTTTGGTATCATTTCAACGGCGAAGATCGGCCGTGACAATGTCGTTCCGGCAATCCAGGACGCGGAAAATTGCGTCGTCACGGCGATTGCCAGCCGTGATCTCACGCGCGCAAGGGAGATGGCCGACCGCTTCTCCGTGCCGCATGCCTTCGGCTCCTACGAGGAGATGCTGGCCTCCGACCTCATCGACGCCGTCTATATCCCGCTGCCTACCTCGCAGCATATCGAATGGTCGATCAAATCAGCCGATGCCGGCAAACACGTGCTTTGCGAAAAGCCCCTAGCGCTGAAGGCCGATGACATCGACGATCTGATTGCCGCCCGCGACCGCAACCGGGTGGTGGTCACCGAAGCCTATATGATCACCTATTCGCCGGTCTGGCAGAAGGTGCGCGCGTTGATCGACGAGGGCGCGATCGGTACGCTCCGGCATGTGCAGGGCGCCTTCACCTATTTCAACCGCGATCCCGCCAACATGCGCAACGTTCCCGAACTCGGCGGCGGCGGCCTTCCCGATATCGGTGTCTATCCCGTGATGGGCACGCGTTTTTCCACCGGCAAGGAGCCGCTCTGGATCCAGGCGATCACCGAGCGTGATCCGGATTTCGGCACCGATATCTATTCGAGCGTCAAGGCCGATTTCGGCGATTTCGAGCTGAGCTTCTATATCTCGACGCAGATGGCCAACCGTCAGGTCATGGTCTTCCACGGCACCGAAGGTTACATCGAGGTCAAGTCGCCGTTCAACGCCAATCGCTGGGGGCCTGAGGAAATCGAGCTTGCCGATCGCAGCCACAATGAATCACGCATCTTCCGCTTCCAGGACAGCCGTCAATACAAGCGGCAGGTCGAAGCCTTCGCCCGGGCGGTGAAAGGTGGCAAGGAGGAGATCGTCACGCTCGAAAATTCGAAATTGAACCAAAAGGTGATCGACGCGATCTACCGCGCCAGCGAGAAAGACGGCTGGGAAGCCGTCTAGCGCATAATCCTTTCCGAAAATCGGAAGCGATTATGCGCCAATTTAAAGTGTTAGAGCGTCCTTTGCGCGTCCAGTGACGCGCGGCGCTCTAATCATTCGGCGCGGAAGACGAAACGCGAATAGCCGAAGAAGCTGAAGACCATCGAGGCGATGCTGGCGACCACCATGGCCGCAAGCGGCTGAAGTGCCGGCAGCGAAAGCAGAAGTGCGGAATAAAGCCCGTAATTGACGAGCGCTGCCGTTACCCCGACCGAGCCATAGCGGAAGCCTTCGGCGGCCAGCGACCGGCTGGACCGGTCGAAGGTGAAGCTCCGATTGAAAATCCAGGTCACCGCCATTGCAGCCGCGATCGCCACGAGCCGCGCCAGAAACGGCCCGAGCGGCGTCAGATGCAGCAGCGCCGACAGCACGCCGGCATCGACGAGGAAGCCGATGCCGCCCGCGATCGCGAAACGGATGAGCTTTCTCATGCCGCATCCGCCTTGCGGGGGCGGGCGCGCGATACCGGCCCTGCTTCGCCGAGCGGCGCTTTGACGGCGCTCGGCGTTTCCAGGCTCATATAATGGATACGAAGCTGTTCGGAGCGGGCGCGGGCAACCGAATCCAGGATGACGCCGGCGGTAAAAAGCATGAAGGAGATCATCATCAGCGCTGTCGACAGCACCCAGGTCGGCATGCGGCTGACGAGACCCGTCTGGAAATATTCCGCCAGCACCGGCGCCATGAAGCCGAGGCTCGTCAGCATGAAGATGGCACTGATCGCGCTGAAGAAGGCGAAGGGCCGGGTTTCCTTCATCAGCATCGCGAACATCCAGAGGATCTTGGCGCCGTCGCGAAATGTCGAAAGCTTCGAGTGCGAGCCTTCCGGCCGGCGGCCATAGTCGAGTTCGAGTTCGCTGACCGGAAGCTTCAGCCGCGAGGCATGCACGGACATCTCGGTTTCGATTTCGAAGCCGCCCGATACCGCTGGGAAGCTCTTGACGAAGCGGCGCGAGAAAGCGCGGTAGCCGGAAAAGATATCGGTGAAGTCGGGGCCGAAGATCGTCCGGTAGAGCAGGTTGAAAAGCCGGTTGCCGAGCGCATGGCCTTGACGGCCGGCATCGGCACGAACGCCGCGCCGGGTTCCCACAACCATGTCGGCGCGCTCGGTCAGCAGTGTGCGCACCAGCTCTTCGGCATCGCTAGGCGCGTAAGTGCCGTCGCCGTCGGCGATGATGTAGATATCGGCGTCGATGTCGGCGAACATGCGGCGTACGACGTGGCCCTTGCCTTGGCGTCGCTCGCGCACGACATGCGCGCCGGCAAGCATCGCCTGCAGCGCGGTGCCGTCGGTGGAATTATTGTCGTAGACGTGGATCGCAGCATCCGGCAGCGTCGCGCGGAAACCCCGCACGACCGCGCCGATCGTCGCGGCTTCATTATAACAGGGAAGCAGGACGGCAATATTGGGATTATCGGTACGCGATCGGGCCATGACTCTACTCGTTACACTGAAAGCCGCACTCAGCCTAAATCACCCGCCGTTAATAAGACCCTATGACGCAGGCAAAATCGGCACTTCCGCAAACGGCTTTACACTTTCTTGATCGGCGATCGCTAAGCTTCGGCCATCTGAAACGAAGCGCTAACCACGATGAACGCTGTGCAGCCGATCGCCAATGCCTCCTCCGTGACCACTGCTCCAAGGGGAGGGCTGAGCAGGTTGCTGATGCGCCTCTGGCCAACCGTCATTATCTATAGCGTCATCCTCGCCGCTATCCTCCTTGTCACCAAGCTATCCACCGCTACCGATTACGTCGGTCCCGATAATGACGACGGAATGCGTCTCATCGAGGTTCGCGATCTTCTCGCCGGGCAGGGCTGGTTCGATCTAATGCAATACCGCCTCGGCCTCGAGGGCGGCACGCTGATGCACTGGTCGAGGCTGATCGATCTGCCGATAGCTTCGCTGATCTGGTTCTTCGGCCTGTTTACGCCCCACGAGACCGCTGAGGCGCTGGCGCTCGCCGTCTGGCCGGTATCGCTCGTCCTGCCCGCCATGCTCTCCATGGCCGTCGCCGGGCGGCGTATCGGCGGAGTTGCCGGCATGCATCTCAGTCTCGCCATGACCGGCCTTGCGATTTACACCGGCAGCCGTTTCGCGCCTGGAGCCATCGATCATCACAATGCGCAGCTGGGACTTGTCGCGACGATGGTCGCGATGCTTCTGGATCCGGAACGCCGCGGCTGGAGCTATGCGGTCGCCGGCATCGCCGCAGCGGTCGCCATCGCCATCGGCGCCGAGACGACGCCTTTCGTCGCCGCCGTCTGCCTGACCGTCGCTTTACTCTGGGCATGGGAGGGGCAGAATTTCGCGGTTGCCGCAGGGGCCTTCGGCCTGGCGCTGGCGATTGCCATCAGCATGCTCTTTGTCGCAACGGTACCGCCCCGGCTCTATTCGATGGTTACCTGCGACAATCTCTCGCTCGGTTATTACAGCCTGGCGGCGATCGGCGGCGGGCTGATGCTGTTTTCGGCAGTCTTTGCGAGCGGCCTGCGTCGCTCCCTGCGCTTTGCCGCGCTTGGCCTCGTCGGTGCCGGCGTTCTCGGTTCGGCGATGGTGATTGCGCCGCAATGCCTGAGCGACCCGCTGGCCGGTCTCGATCCGATGCTGGTCGAACTCTGGCTGAGGAACGTGTCGGAAGCGCAGTCGGCCTTGGTGCTCGCGCGCACCGATCCGTTCTCGATCGGGGCCTTCTATGCGGCCGGCCTGTTCGGCATGGCCGTCTGTATCTTCCGCATCGTTCGGCGCGACCGTATGCAGATCCATCTGGTGCTGCTCTTCCTGCTCGCCACCAGCTGGGCGATCGCGTTGATCCAGGTGCGCGGCGCGACGTTCTCGAACCTGCTCTCCATTCTGCCACTTGCGCTGCTGATCATCGATATCAGGCGGATCTCCAACAGCGACAGCGACAATGTTGCCGCGGCCTTCGTCTATATCGTGACGGTGCTCGCGAGCGTCCCGGCGGCCTGGGCGGTCGCCGGCGGACTTGTCTCGCTGCAGATGGACAATGGCGCGCAGAAGAAGGCGGCGGCGGCAAAGGTGCTTTCCTGCACCTCGAAAGAGGCACTGGCGCCGCTTGCCGGGCTTCCGGACGGGCTGATCTCCGCACCGTCGCAGATGGGCGTTCCGATCCTTCGCTTTACGAAAAACCGGGTTCTTTCGGCGCCATATCATCGCAATCAGGGCGGCATGCTGACGGAACTGCATATCGGCCTGGCGGAGCCGCAGGAGGCGGAGGCCTTCCTGAAGGGGACAGGGGTGACGGTGGTTGGCTTCTGCCCCAATGACCCGCAGACGCGCGAGATTGCCAAGCTGAAACCGGATGGCCTTTATGCTGAGCTCGGCAAGGGCAATATCCCGCCCTATCTGGAGCCGCTTCCGAAGGCAGCGGAGGTGGGCGTTCAGTTCTTTCGCTATCGGCCGGTGGCGAACTGACGCCGGCAGCTTTCGGTAAAAAATTTAGTGGGAAACACGTGTCGCGCGACGACGACGCGCATTGGCAAAGAGCCCGAGAACGAAGAGCATGAGGCCGCCATTAAAGCCGAGCACGGCATAGACGAACGCCAGGATCGACACTGGTCCGGGCGAGGTTATCGCCGCCGCCGCGAACATTATTCCTATCAGAGCGGCGACCAGCGCGATTGCGGCAGCCGAGCGGGTTTGCCCGGCGCTAATGCCCAATGCTGCTGCTGTGAGAATAATCATTTCAGCACCTTCCCAGAGATAACGAGGGGAAGCATAGGAAGCGCCAACTAACAAAGATTTACCGGCGGCCACCGCCGAAAAGCCTTTGTATTGCGGTGGTTAGCAACTCCTTTCGTCTATAACGCGCATTCTAACTATACGTTCCGCAACCAAACGGATTTACCCGATTTCGTTGTTCATCCGCCAAGCTGCCACGGCCGCATGGTGAGCATGCGTGGCGTAGCGTGCGCCCGCCGCCAACGACCTCGACATCCCGGAAAACAGATCTCGGCGATGACCGCGACCTTCCAGTTTGCCGCCGATGGACATAGAAAGAAGGGATGAGCAACGTCATCGACAGCGATTCGCCGACCAACCTTGCCGAATATTCGGTTTCGGAGCTTTCCGGCTCGATCAAGCGCACCGTCGAAACCGCCTTCGACCAGGTCCGCGTGCGCGGCGAGATCTCCGGCTATCGTGGCCCACACTCCTCCGGCCATGCCTATTTCGCGCTGAAGGACGACCGTGCCCGCATCGATGCCGTCATCTGGAAGGGCACCTTCTCGCGGCTGAAATTCCGCCCGGAAGAAGGCATGGAGGTCATTGCCACCGGCAAGGTCACCACCTTTCCCGGCTCTTCGAAATATCAGATCGTCATCGAGACGCTGGAACCGGCCGGCGCCGGCGCGCTGATGGCGCTGATCGAGGAGCGCAAGCGCAAGCTTGGCGCCGAGGGCCTGTTCGATGCCGCCCGCAAGAAGCGGCTGCCCTTCATGCCAAGGGTGATCGGCGTCGTCACCTCGCCGACCGGTGCGGTAATCCGCGATATTCTTCACCGCATCTCCGATCGTTTTCCCGTGCATGTCCTCGTCTGGCCGGTGAAGGTTCAGGGCGAGGGGTCCGGCGAGGAGGTGGCGAACGCCATTCGCGGCTTCAACGCGCTGGAGCCGGCCGGCGCCATTCCCCGCCCCGACGTGCTGATCGTCGCGCGCGGCGGCGGCAGCCTCGAAGATCTCTGGAGCTTCAACGACGAAATCGTCGTGCGTGCTGCGGCCGAAAGCCGGATCCCGCTGATCTCGGCCGTCGGTCATGAGACCGACTGGACGCTGATCGACTATGCCGCCGATGTCCGTGCGCCGACGCCGACAGGGGCTGCGGAAATGGCGGTGCCGGTCAAGGCGGAGCTCGAGGCCCAGGCCGCCGCCCTTGCCGCGCGGCTGCAGGGCTGCATGAACCGGCAGATGGATCAGCGCCGCCAGTCCGTCCGGGCGCTGATGCGGGCATTGCCGTCGCTCGATCAGCTTCTCGCCTTGCCGCGCCGGCGTTTCGACGAGGCGGCGGCCGGCCTCGGGCGCGGGCTGGAGCTCAACACCATCAACAAGCGTCGCGGCTTCGAGCGCGTGGCCGCGCATTTGCGCCCTGATCTGCTCTCCGGCCGCATCGCCGAGCGCCGCCAGACGCTGAACGAGCGGATCGGGCGGGCCGAGCGCATGGTCGAGCGGCTGATCGACCGTTCGAAATCGCGGGTCGACCGTGCCGAGGCGGTCTTCGCCACACTGCCCGCCCGCCTGCAGGCGCAGACCGGCCGCGCCCGCGACCATCTCGCCAATCTCGTCAGGCACGCCGATACCGCGACATCCCATCGGCTGATTCGGGCAAAAGCCGCGCTTGCGGCGCAGGACCGCGTGCTGCAGTCGCTCTCCTACAAGAATGTGCTGAAGCGCGGTTACGCGGTGATCCGCGACGACGAGGACAGGCCGGTCTCTGAGGCCACAGCTCTTTCGGCAGGTGCGGCGGTCTCGATCGAATTTTCCGACGGCCGCATCGGCGCGGTGACCACCGAAGGCGGCATGCCGCCAACCTCGCTGAAGAGGCGGCCTGCCAAGCCGGAAGCCGGCGGTCCATCGAAGCAGGGAAGTCTTTTCTAGCAATTTGAGTAAAACGCGCAGTCTGATCCTGCCACTATCTGGCAGTGGCAAGAATGTATAGTTTGTCTGCATGTCCCGTTCAGAACGCCTCCTCGATCTTCTCCAGGTGCTGCGCCGCCACCGTCGGCCGGTGAGTGGCGTGGTGCTGGCCGACGAAATCGGCGTCAGTATCCGCACCCTTTATCGCGATATCGCCAGCCTTCAGGCCCAGGGCGCCGCGATCGAGGGTGAGCCGGGCGTTGGTTATGTCTTGAAACCGGGATTTCTCCTGCCGCCGCTGATGTTTCCGCCGGAAGAGATAGAAGCGCTTGTGCTCGGCTCCCGGTGGGTGGCGGACAGAGCCGACGGTCATCTGCGCGATGCGGCGCGAAATGCGCTGGCACGGATCGCCGCCGTGTTGCCGACCGAGCTGCGTGACGAGCTGGACGCCTCTGCGCTTCTGGTGGGACCTGGCGTCGGCATTCCTGTCGACTCCGTCGATCCGGCCCTTCTGCGCAAGGCGATCCGCACCGAACGCAAGCTTTCCCTGTCCTATCGCGATGGAGCCGGCGTCGGGTCGGAGCGTGTGGTATGGCCGTTTGCGCTGGCCTTTTTCGATCAGGTGCGTGTGCTCCTCGGCTGGTGCGAACTCCGCCAGGATTTCCGTTCTTTTCGCACGGATCGAATTGCCCATGCGGAAGCGCTCGACGCCCGCTATCCCAAGCGCAGGCAGGCACTGCTGAAACAGTGGCGGGAGGGTCAGGGAATATCGCAAGGAGACAGATGATACTGCCAGTTTCTGGCAGTATCATTTCATAAGGTCATAACGTCCAACCAACGACAGGAGATCCTTATGACCGACAAAAACAGCATTCTTCTCTACGTGACCGACGCCCCGACCAGCGCCCGCTTCTACACCACGCTGCTTGGGCAGGAGCCCGTAGAGACAAGTGCAACCTTCGCCATGTTTATCTTGCCGTCCGGCCTGGGGCTCGGTCTCTGGGGCAAAGCCGGTGTGGAGCCCTCGCCGGCGGCAGCCGGCGGCGGCAACGAGATAGGGTTCAAGGTTTCCACGGCCGGCAAGGTCGATGCGACCCATGCCGATTGGCAGGCCAAGGGCGCCAACATCGTCATGGCGCCGACCGATCTTGACTTCGGCCGAAGCTTCGTCGCGGCCGATCCCGATGGGCATCGCCTGCGGGTCTATACCGTGTCCGAGGCGGTTTGAGCCATGGCCAATGCCTGGATCGCCGTCGCTTCCGCAGCGCATGTCCGCATCGGCCGTCAAGCCGGTTTCATGCAGGTCTGTCACGGCAAGGCGTCACCCCTCAGGCGAATCACGCCTGGGGATCGTGTGATCTACTACTCGCCCACTGTCGTCTTTGGCGGCAAGGACCGCCTGCAAGCTTTCACCGCGATCGGTCTGGCACACGATGGCGCGCCTTACCAGGTGGAGTTGGAAAGCGGTTTCAGCCCCTGGCGGCGGGATGTCGATTGGCGGCCTGCGGAGGAAACCTTGATCCGGCCGCTGCTCGGCCGGCTCGCCTTCACGCAGGTCGGCCCCAATTGGGGTTATCAGCTCCGTTTCGGTCTGTTCGGCATCAGCAATGAGGATGCCGATATGATTGCAGAAGCAATGCGGCAAGAGCGGCAGGATTTCTCCCCGAATGCCGCCATCTCTGAGCCTTCGAAGCAGGCCCCGGAATGCTGCATGGCATAACCGCAGTGTTCATCATCACCGGCAAGCGTGCGAAAATTACTCGAAATCCGCAAGCAGCTTCCGCAACAGCCTGTCGAGGTCCGCCTTCTCGGCAGCGCTCAGGTTTTTCGACAGCCGGTGCTGATTGGCGACATGGGCGTCGACAGCGGTCTCGACCGTCGCAAGTCCCTTTTCCGTCAGCGCGATGAGCACGCTCCTGCGGTCGTCGGGATTGAGGATCCGCTCGACGAGGCCCGCTTTTTCCAGCTGGTCGATGCGGTTCGTCATCGTGCCGGAGCTGACCATGGTCATCTCGAGGAGCTCGCCCGGCGAAAGCCGGTGGGGCGCACCGGCGCGGCGAAGCGTCGCCAGCACGTCGAAGGCGGAGGACGAAAGCCCCTGCTTCAGCAGCACCGCCTCTACCTCGCGGCCGAGATGGGTGCCGAGGCGCTTCAGGCGCCCGAGGATGCCCATCGGTTCGACGTCGAGATCCGGCCGCTCGCGTCGCCATTGCGCCAGGATCTTGTCGACATGGTCGATCTTGCCGTCTTCGCTCATCATCCACCGATAGCATTCATTATCTTGACGTCAAGATAAGAACCGATAGGATGGATTTGTCTTGAAATAGAGATTCTTGAGATGAAGATAAATTCTGGCTATGCCACCGATCTTGCGATGACCGCACTTGCACCCGCCATCTGGGGCAGCACCTACATCGTCACCACCGCATTGCTGCCGGCCGGGTATCCGCTGACGGTGGCGATGCTGCGGGCGCTGCCGGCCGGCCTGCTGCTTCTGCTGCTGGTGAGAAAGCTGCCGTCCGGCATCTGGTGGGGAAGGACCTTCGTTCTCGGCGCGCTGAACTTCTCGTTCTTCTGGGCGATGCTCTTCGTCTCCGCCTACCGGCTGCCGGGCGGCGTTGCCGCAACGGTCGGCGCGGTGCAGCCGCTGATCGTCATCGCGCTGTCGCGGCTTTTTCTCGGCAAGCCGGTCCGGCAGCTCGCCGTGTTGGCCGGTCTTGCCGGCATGGCCGGCGTCGGGTTGCTGGTGTTGACGCCTACGGCGGGGCTCGATCCCGTAGGGGTCGCCGCCGGTCTCGCCGGCGCCGTCTCGATGGCCTTCGGCACGGTGCTGACACGGCGCTGGGCGCCGCCGGTCTCGAACCTCACCTTCACCGCCTGGCAATTGACGGCAGGCGGCATCCTGCTGGTGCCCTTTGCGCTTTGCCTCGAACCGGCGCTGCCGGCACCGAGCCTCGCAAACATTGCCGGCATCGCCTATCTCGGCCTGATCGGCGCTGCCTTTACCTATTTGCTGTGGTTTCGCGGCCTGTCGCGCATCGAACCCTCGGCAGTCTCTTCGCTTGGCTTTCTGAGCCCGCTGGTCGCGACCCTACTCGGCTGGCTGGCGCTCGGCCAGAGCCTGGCGCCGGCGCAGATCGCCGGCCTCGCCATGGTGCTTGCCAGCGTCTGGCTCAGTCAGCGCATAATGATGCCGGTCAGGCCCATTCGCCCTGCCGCATCACCGGAACCCGCGAGCCATCGGGCTTGACGCCGTCGATATCGACCTTATCAGAGCCGATCATCCAGTCGATATGGATCAAGCTGGAATTGCCGCCCTGCGCCTTGATCTGCTCCTGGCTCAGTGTTGCGCCGTCAAGGAAGCACTTGGAATAGCACTGGCCGAGCGCGATGTGGCACGAGGCGTTCTCGTCGAACAGCGTGTTGTAGAACAGGATACCGCTGGCCGAGATCGGCGAGGAATGCGGCACCAGCGCCACTTCGCCGAGCCGGCGCGCACCCTCGTCGGTATCGAGCACCTTGTTCAAGACCTTTTCACCGCGCGAGGCCTTGGCCTCGACGATGCGGCCGCCTTCGAAGCGCACCTGGATATTGTCGATCAGCGTGCCCTGGTGCGAAAGTGGCTTGGTGCTGGAAACATGGCCTTCGACGCGTAGCGCATGCGGCGTGGTGAAGACTTCCTCGGTCGGGATGTTGGGATTGCAGGTAATGCCGTTTTTGGCGGTGGACGCGCCTCCATGCCATTCATGCCCGTCGGCAAGCCCGACCATCAGGTCGGTGCCCGGTCCCTGGAAATGCAGCGAGGCGAAGCGCTCGCCGTTCAGCCAGGCGGAGCGCTTGGCGAGATTCGCATTGTGCTCGGCCCAGGCGGCGACCGGATCGCTGACATCGACGCGCGAGGCGGTAAAGATCGCCTTGGCGAGCTTGGCGATGGCGATCGGCTCGGGATCGTCGGGGAAGACCACCTTGGCCCAGGATGGATTGGGATAGGAGACGATGTTCCAGTTGATGTCGAAATTCGAGATCTTTTCTAGCGCCGGCTTGTAGGCGGTTGATGTGGCGCGATTGGCGCGGCCGACCTTGTCGGCATCCTGCTCGGAAAGCAGCAAAGGATTGTCGCCGGCGATCGCCAGCCGGGCCGCCCCGTTGGCATAGGCCTTGGCCATGCCCTCGTAGAGCCAGCCGGAGGCGCGGTCGAAGCTCTCGTCGCTGCCATGCTGATAGCGCGAAAGCGTCGTTTCCTCGTCGGAATAGAAGGCGGTGACCAGGCCGGCGCCGGCCTGATAGGCGTGTTTGGTGATCAGGCGAACGAGCGGCAGCGCCACCACCGGCGCGGTAATCACCAGATCCTGACCCTTCTGCAGCTGCAGCCCGACCTTGACGGCAACTTTCGCAAGCTTCTCCAGCTTGACGGGATCAATGGTGTTCTGGCTCTGGGGCATGAAAGTCATGGTTCAACCTGCCTTTTGTCATCGACGTTCTCAAGGCTGGCAGACTTAGACCCGTTTGCGGCGAAAATGAAGCGCGCCGCTACCGAATTGCCAGCGGCCGGATCGACACCCGGCCACTTGCGCGCTCAGGCGGCGGCAGGCTGCCTAAGCAGGATCGAGTTGTGTTTGTTGAGGAAATCCGTCAGTCGCTCGGGGTAATCCTCGCCAACGGCGGCTCGGACACTCGCGCGCTCTGACAGCGCCTTGCGCCAGCGCTTTACCCGCTCGAGCCCGTCGAAAATGCCGCTGTCGCCGAGCGTGTCGAAGAGATCGAAATAACGAAACACAGGCGCGAAGACGGCGTCGACGAGGCTGAAGCCACTGCCGGGAAAATAGGCCCCGTCGCCCAGCGCGCCCTCGAGCGTCGTGAATTTTGCGATGAGCGCCTTGCGCTTGGCCTCCAGCTGCAGTTCATCCTGCGCCGTTTCATAACCCCAGAGATCGGACAGCACGGACGTGCCGAATTCCATCCAGCCGCGATGACGGGCGCGGGTCAGCGGATCGGCCGGATGCAGCGCAGTTCCCACCTGCGTTTCCTCCAGATATTCGCAGATGACGCTGCTTTCGAACAGCACGGCCTCGCTGCCATCCTTTTGTTCGATCCGCAGCAGCGGCACCTTGCCGAGCGGCGAGATTTTCAGGAACCAGTCCGGCTTGTTGGCAAGATCGATGTTGATGCGCTCGAACGGCACGCCCTTTTCGAGAAGCACGATCGCGGCGCGCTGCACATAGGGGCAGAGGTGGTGGCTGATCAATGTAAGCTTGCTCATGGCGCTCTCCTGATGCCGCACGCCGCGGCTGAAAATATCAATAACGATGATAGATGCAAATGCATATAATAGCGATTGCGCCGGCGTTCAAGTTAAATGTAACTGCATCTATGTCCGATAAGTCCCCGACGCCGAGCGAAGCCGCGACCAGCGCATGGATACACATCATGCGCGCCCGCGATCGTCTGCTTGCGGCGATCGAAATCGATTTCAAGGCGGCGAAAATGCCGACGCTTTCCTGGTACGACGTGCTTTGGGAGCTGGCGAGGGCAAAGGGCGGGCGATTGCGTCCCTATGAGATCGAAGAACGGACACTGCTTGCCCAATATAATCTCTCCCGTCTGGTAGACCGGCTGGAAAGGGAGGGCTTGGTCCACCGCGAGACCTTCGACGAGGATGCGCGCGGCCGCTGGGTCGTGATCACCGATGCCGGGCTGCAGCTGCGAGAGCGCATGTGGGCGGTCTATGCCAGGTCGATCGAAACCCATATTGGCTGCAAGCTTGCCGAGACCGAGGCAAATACCATAACAGCTTTACTGGCTCGTTTCCTTTGATCAGGCGATCAACGATACGCCGACCGCTTTCAAGGCCTTCAACGCATCCTTTGGATCGAGCCGCACCTGCAGTCCGCGTTGGCCGCCATTGATATAGACGAGCGGTTCGGCCAGGGCGGTTTCCTCGATCGCCGTCGGCATGGATTTCTTCTGGCCGAAGGGGCTGATGCCGCCGACATGATAACCCGTCAGCCGCTCGGCATCGGCCGGCTTCATCATATTGGCCGATTTGCCGTGAAAGGCGCTCGCAAGCTTCTTCATGCTGACTTCGCGGTCCGACGGCACGACGACGCAGACCGGCTTGCCGTCCACCTCCGCCATCAACGTCTTCAGCACCCGGTGCGGCGCTTCGCCAAGGGCTTCCGCCGCCTGCAGGCCGACGCGCTCGGCGCCCGGGTCGTAGTCATAGGCATGGACCGTGAAGGCGACGCCTGCCTGGGAAAGAACCTGTGTCGCGCGCGTGGTCTTGGACATCTCTAGCTCGGGAGTTGTTGCCTGTCGTTCAGCCTGCAAATGCACAGGCGTAAATCGCCGGCTTGAAGCCGATCAGCAACTTGCCGCTGGCCTCCAGCACCGGCCGTTTGATCATCGACGGCTGGTCGAGCATCAGTTGGATCGCCTTCTCCCAGCTGAGGTTCTCCCGCTCTGCATCAGCCAGTTTGCGGAAGGTGGTGCCGGCGCGGTTGAGCACGGTATCGAGCCCGGCCTGATCGATCCAGGCATCAAGATGGGCGCGGTCGATGCCGAGCGCCTTGTAATCGTGAAACGCATAGGCAACGCCGTGTTCTTCCAGCCAGCTGCGGGCCTTCTTCATCGTGTCGCAATTCTTGATACCATAGATGGTGACGGTCATGCCCGATCGATTCCCTGTGATCGCTGCGAGATACCATGCAAGAAGACCGGCGCAAATGCCCGCGACACTTTATCCCGGCGCTCGCCGGGATCCGGCTCGGCTCAATTCTCCAGCGTGCCGGCCTTGCGCAAGGCGTCGCTGGGACTGTCGCAGACAATCTTCATCAGGTCGCCGCGCCGCCGTACCAGCCGGTCGGACGTTCGGGTCAGGATCAACCCGTCTTGCGGGGCGCGGAGTTCGATGCTGCCACCCGGCTGACCCGGGCGGGTGACAATCGTCGCCAGGAGCTCGCCTTCCACAACCCTGTCGCCGATGGCGCGATGCAAGAGCACGGCCCCACCTTCAGGAGCGCGAATGATCTCGACATTGTCGAGCGGCACGGCCGGACCGGAAAACGCCTTTGCCTCAGCCTTCACCTCACCGACGATCCCCCGTGCCGCAAGGAACCGCCACAGCCCCTCCGCATCCTTCTCAGCCAGCACCGGATCGACGTCGCGTTTGCCGCGCAGCTCGACGGTGACCGAAAGCCTGCCCGGCAGCCGCGATTGGCGCTCGCCGGAAACCTCATATTTCCAGGCAAAACCGACCGCCTCTTCGAAGGCCGAGCTTTCGCCATCCGAAAGCAGCGCGGCCTCCATATCGAGTGCAGCGGCAAGATCGGCCGCCTCCGGCCAGAAGGCTTCGTCGATATAGGCATATTGCAGGGATTCGTCGTCGCAATGCAGGTCGAGGACGAGATCGGCGCCAAGCGCCATATGCAAGAGCTGTCGTTTCAGCCTGTCGGTAGCCGGATAATCATCGAGGTCTTCGATCAGCGTGGCCCGATCGGCAAGGGAGATCAGCGGAAAATCCCGGTTGAAATTGGTGCGTGAGCCAAGGTCGAAACGACCCTGCAGGTCGCCGAAATGCGATTGCGCCGCACCGATCGGATTGGCCTGCGGCACGATGGTGATGTCGCCGACGATCCCGCCTTCGCTTTCCGCCTGCCGCAGCCGCTCGCAGAGGAAATGCAGGAGCACCGTTCCCGGCAGTTCCCCGGCATGCAGTGCGGCCTGGATATAGATCTTCGGCGCCTTCGGATCGTGGCCCGCAAAGCGCAGCACCGGCAGCCGCCACTCCGTTCCCGGCGTATCTCCTGGGATGATGATCTCTGAAACATCCATGCTGTCTTCGTTCTCCGTTTGCCATCCCGACGGTTGTTCAGCTTTATGCGCGGAAATCGCGGAAGCGCAAGCCTTGGTCCGGAGATGCCATTGCCGTCAGCCAAGCAGCGGCCAGCGATCGATGATGTGGTGTTCGGTTTTTCCAAGAACGCTGTGAATGAGCAGGAATTCCCGCGCCGTCCACGAAACCGGTTGGTCGAGGCTCGTCGGCGGCACTGCTTTGCGGTCATAGAGCAGCGTCATATGCGCCGTGAAATTGCGATCGATATTGTCACGCAATCCGGTATTGTGCAGGCCGACACCAAGCTGGACATGCAGTCGCATGAGCGGCATCAGCCCGTCTTTGCTGCAGAGCACCAGAGGCCGCGCCTTGCCTTCCCGCTTGAAGCTCATGATCCTGTCGAAGGTGGACGGCGATCGGCGCGCCCTCGACTGTGGCGGCGGCCTGCCGGGCCGCAAAGATCACGTCCTCCGGCAACACTTCATAGTCGCCGATGCCGATAACGCTCACATGCAGGGTCGTCAGCCGCGGCTTTGCGGAAACGGAGAAGGTTTTGCAATAGTCGTCGGCGATCGAAGCCGCTTGCCGTTCGACGATCGCAGGCGGGCGGAGCGCAAAGAAAAGCCTGTGGCCGCCGTTCCGGCTTTCACCCGCCTGCCCGCGTCGATTTTGACCATGGTCGAAATCGAAGGAAATCTGGTTCATGGCCTGTCAGGTCGTCATGACCGCCTCGCGCTCCAAAAAAGAGGTGAAAGATACGCCGGCAAGGTAGAATATCAAGAACAAAAAAAGAACGAGATGCGCAAGAATCGGGTTGAAACAGCGGCCGTTCCGTACGATTTTGGTGGTAATCGAAAACGCGGAGGCTGTGTCATGGCCCAGACGATCCATCACTATCTCATCTTCGAAACCGCGGCTGGTTTCTGCGGCATCGCCTGGAGCGACGCCGGCATCGCCCGCTTCCAGCTGCCGACGAAAACCGCGGAAGCGACCGAGCGGCTCTTACTGCGCCGCCTGCCGGGTGCCGAGCCCGGCGCGCCGACGCCTGATGTGCTCGAAACGGTCGCCGCCGTGAAGCGCTATTTCCAGGGCGAGGAAACGGATTTTTCCGACGTCGAACTCGATCTTGCCGGGCAGGATGCCCTCTTCAGGGATATTTACGCGGCGGCAAGGCGTGTCGGCTGGGGCCATACGACCACCTACGGCGCGCTGGCGAAAGAGCTTGGCGCCGGGCCGGAAGTCGCGCGCGACGTCGGCCAGGCGATGGCGAAGAACCCGGTCGCATTGATCATCCCCTGCCACCGGGTGCTGGCCGCCGGCGGCAAAATCGGCGGTTTCTCGGCTCCCGGCGGCTCGTCATCGAAGACCCGCATGCTGGAGCTTGAAGGCGTCCAGCTCGGCCCGCCGCCGCCCGCCCAGCAATCGCTGGGGTTTTAGGCGGCGGGGCGGTCTCAGCCGGGATGCCGGCTGCTCAATGCGGGCTGGCCGTTGGCCGGACGATGATCTCGCTGACATCGACATCGTCAGGCTGGCTGACGGCATAGAGGATCGAATTGGCGATAGCCTCGGGGCTGATCGTGACCGCCCTGAAAACCCTCATGGCGTTCCGCGCGGTCGGATCGGTAATCGTGCCGGCCAGTTCCGATGTCGTGGTGCCGGGGGAGATGACCGTCACCCGGATGCGATCTGTCTCCTGCCGCAACCCGTCCGAGATCGCCCGCACCGCGAATTTCGTCGCGCAATAGACCGCGGCCGTTGGGGAAACGGCGTGGCCGCCGATCGAAGCCAGGTTGATGATCTGTCCGGATCCCTGCGCCTTCATGATCGGAAGCGCAGCGGCGATGTCGTAGAGCACACCCTTGATGTTGACGTCGACCATCCGGTCCCACTCGTCGACCTTGAGGGCCGCAAGCGGCGAGAGCGGCATGACGCCGGCATTGTTGACGATAACGTCCAACCGGCCGAATTCGGACCTGGCAAAACCCGCAAAGGCCTCCACTTGGGAACGGTCGGTGACATCAAGCTTTCGCAGCCGCACGCTGCCGCCCTTGGCTGCTATTTCGCCGGCGAGTGTCTCCAGCCGCTCGGTGCGGCGCGCGCCGATCACGAGATGCGCGCCCGCGGCAGCCAGCACCTTTGCAGCAGCCTCTCCGATGCCGCTGCTGGCCCCGGTAATGGCGATGACTTTTCCTTCGATCGTCGACATTTCAAGCTCCTTTGTCGATTGAGTGTTTCTTGGTGGTCAGCTGGGGAAATCGGCGCTGAGCGTCGTCTCCGCCCAGGCGTCGAAGTTTCCGCGCAGCGCGTCCAGCCGTTCGCGGGCGATCTTCAGGGCAGGTGCGCCGAGCAGCAGACGCAGCGGCGGTTCCTCCGCCTCGAAGGCCGATAGGATGGCGGCTGCGGCACGGACCGGATCTCCCGGCTGTTTGCCGGAGACCGAGCGGGTGGCCTGGCGCCGCTTGCCCGATGTCTCGGCATAGTCGTCGATAACGGTGCTGGATTCGACCATCGACCGGCCGGCCCAGTCCGTGCGGAAAGCGCCGGGCTCGACGATCGTCACATCGATGCCAAGCGGCTTGACCTCATGAGACAGCGATTCCGACAGCGCCTCGACCGCGAATTTGGTGGCGTGGTAATAGCCGGTGGCAGCGAAGGCGACGAGACCGCCGAGCGAGGAGACATTGAAGATGTGCCCTCGCCGGCGTGTCCGCATACCCGGCAGAACCTGCTTGGTGACATCGATCAATCCGAAGACATTGGTCTCGAACTGGGCGCGTATCTCCGCATCGTCGCCCTCCTCGATCGCCGCGAGATAGCCGTAGCCGGCATTGTTGACGAGCACGTCGATCGCGCCGAAATGTCTCTCGGCGTCATGAACCGCGCCGGCGACGGAGCGGCCGTCCGTCACATCGAGTGCGAGAGCAAGCGCGCGGTTGCCGTGTTCAGCTGCGAGATCCCTGAGGGTCTCTGGTCTGCGCGCGGTCACGGCGGCGCGCCAGCCACGGGCGAGAACCGCCTCCGCAAGCGCCCGGCCGAGGCCGGACGATGCGCCGGTGATGAACCAGATGGGTGTGGTGGAAGACATGATCGTCATCCTTTCCGGCCGAAACGGCCTTCTCCCGAGTGATGTCTATTGGCGGCGGAGCACCATGCCGCCATGATGGAGCGTATCGCCGTCGACGAAATCGCCGTCGGCCGTGAAGCCGGTGTCGTCCCAGTATTCGATATGGCTTCCGGTGACTTCGTAACGGCCTCGATAGGCGCTCTCCCGGTTGCCGCGGGCCTCGTCGTAACGGCCGTCGGGCAGGAGTTCATGGCGGATACGGCCATCATCCGTCACCCATATGCCGACATAGGGATGTTGCTGCATCGTGTTCTCGCTTGTTTGTTGACGTATGGATCGCCGGTCGTTGACGGCATCCGCGGGGCCGATCGCCGTGCCGGCCAGGGTGGTGACGGCGAAAATTTGCAGAACAGCGCTCTTGGAAATCCTTCGCATCGTTTTTCCTTTCGATAGAGGGCTGGCATGACGGCCGCCTTGCCTGACCTCGAGAGAAAAATAGGCTGCGCAATCGAGTTGATTAAGTTGCCAATACCGGATGCCTTGGTTAGAGCTGCTAACCAATGATCGACGATCTCGAAGGCATTTCAGTCTTTCTCGCCGTGGCGGAAGCGCGGAACTTCCGGCTGGCCGGTGAGCGACTTGGCGTCACCCGCTCCGCCGTCAGTCAGGCTCTGCAGCGTCTGGAGGATCGTCTTGGGGTCGCGCTGGTCCAGCGCACGACGCGCAGCGTTAGCCTGACCGAAGCCGGCGACGTGTTCTTCGAGGCGGTTCGCCCATCGGTCCGGCAGGTCAAGGATGCGATGCAGACGGTGCGGGAGATGCAGGCGCGCCCGAGCGGCCTGCTGAGGATCACCGTTTCCTCGATCGCCGAGAGTTTTCTGTCCGGCACCTTGTTGGCCGGGTTCATGCAAGCCTGCCCTGAGATCAAACTCGATATCACCGTCACCGATGACGAATTCGATATCGTCGAGGCCGGCTTCGACGCCGGTGTCCGGCTCGGCGAAGTCATCGAGCAGGATATGATCGCGATCTCGGTCTCCGAGCCGCAGCGCCAATCCGCGGCCGCATCCCCCGCCTACCTTGAGCGCCGCGGCCATCCCCGCCATCCCAGCGAACTGCAGGATCACGCCTGCATCGGCTGGCGACCTCGCCCCGATACGGCGCCTTATCGCTGGGAGTTCACCGAAAATGATCGCGACTTCGACGTCGCGGTCGATCCCGCCGTCACCACCAACGACATGGGGATGATGATCCGCATGGCCTGCGCCGGCGCCGGGATCACCTTCGGCATGGTGGAAACCTTTGAGGCCTATATCGAACGCGGCGAACTCGTGCCGCTGCTCGAAGATTTCTGCCCGCCCTTCCCGGGCTTCTATCTCTATTATCCCAGGCGCCAGAGGCAGCCGCTGAAGCTGCGGGCGCTGGTGGAGCATATCAGGAAGTCCGCTAGGCATTAGATATGGTCGAGCCCTGCCCGAACCCGGTACGATACCAGCGAATTTCCCGAGGATGAGAGCGGCTGGCTCCTGCGGCATAGGCCCCGGCTCAAGGTTGCCCCAGTCACGCGGTTTTGCTATTTCCCCATCGCTAAGGATCAGGGGCGAGGGGCATCCTATTGCCGGAGAACCTATGCTGGACGACGTCTTTCCCATTCCGACCAGGGCCCTGATCCGTCAGGGTGGACGCGCCTGCTTTTCTCGTCTCGTCAGCACGAGCCCCTTGTTGATCCAGGTGCAATCCGGAACGAAGATCGTCATGGCGGATGATAAGGCTTTGCGCCTCGAGGCAGGCGCATATGCCTTGCTGCCCGACTATCGACCGTTGACCATGGAGAATATTCCCAGGGCGCCACAGAAATATCAGACCCTGGCGCTTCCTGTCCCCAGACCGCTCTTCGAAGATGCCTATAGCAGCATGGAGTCGGTGGCCGTTCCATCGCGGCCTATCCCGGCAGGCGCCTCAAACCTGCCGGAGGAAGCAGCGGCATTGTTTGACTATTGCTGTCAGCCCGGCAATCTGACGCGGCTTCCCGGCGTTATTGCCAAGGCTCGTCTGATGGAACTCGTCACCTGGTTTGCGCTCTGCGGAGCGGTGCTGGGTCAATGCCAGAGCCCTCGGCTCGAGGATCGGCTGAGGCAGATGATTGAAGGTGATACGGCCCGTGATTGGACGCTGGGGCAGGCGGCGCGCGCCTTCAACATGAGCGAGGCGACGCTCAGGCGTAAGCTGGCCGCCGAGAATACCGGTTTCAGCGAGATCTTGAGCGATACAAGAATGAATCGCGCCCTGGGCCTCATTCAAACCACAACCTTGCCGATGGCGCAGGTTGCGCTTGAGGTCGGTTACGATTCCCCGTCGCAATTCTCGGCGCGGTTCAAAGAGCGGTTTGGCGTCAATCCGCGCCACGTGCGGGGCGGATCTGAGCGTTTTGAGCGGATCGGGGCAGAAGTTGAGCATAGCGGGGCAGATGCACCTGCTCCGTGACGATAGCTTTCCTGCATTATCAACCGCAGGAAAACAGCATGCGTTCCATAATAGCAGTCCTTCTCGCCGCGTCCGTCTTCGGCGCCGCCGCCGCCCATGCCGAAATGAAGCTCACCTCGAAAGATCTGACTTCAGGCAAGTCCATGGCCGATGCGCAGGTCTTCAACAGCTTCGGCTGCGCCGGCAAGAACATCTCGCCGGAACTGGCCTGGTCGGATGCTCCCCCGGCGACCAAGAGCTTCGCCGTCATGGCTTACGATCCGGATGCTCCAACGGGTTCGGGCTGGTGGCATTGGTCGGTGTTCAACATTCCCGCGGATGCCTCGGAGATCGCCACCGGCGCCAGCGGTGACAAAAAGCTTCCCGCAGGCGCCGTGGAAGGCCACACGGATTTTGGTGTCTCAGGGTATGGCGGCGCCTGCCCGCCGGCCGGCGACACGCCGCACCATTACCAGTTCACCGTCTACGCGCTTTCGGTTGACAAGCTGCCGCTTCCCGATACTGCGCCGGGCGCCATGGTTGGTTTCTATGTCAGGGCAAACACGCTCGACAAGGCCTCCGTCGAGGTCACCTACGGCCGCTGAGCTTGGCATCGCAGCCGTCATCCCTAGTGCATGTCGCCCTGAAGTGTGCGGCGGTTCTGGGATAACGATATGCATAGAAACAAAGGACTAAAGCGCGGCGCATGAATCAAGTTTGATGCGCCGCGCTTTAGATCAGGATAATTTTAGGCCTGATCGGCCTAGAATCTGAATCCCGATCTAAATCAAAGCAATAGAGCATGATGTCATAAGAAAACCGCGCACACTTTGCGGCATCATGCTCTGGATGACAAACAGCCGGCCGAGGTGAGTGAACCTCGGCCGTTACTGCTGACGACGATCCTGACCGGCCAAACAGCCATCCGTGTTGGCGGTCTGCCTTACGTTCAGATCATCCGAGGTGTCGCGGATCGCCGCTCGGCCAGGCCACCCCGTCACCGAGGTCCATCGTTTCGATGGCGCGCATGTCGTTTGCGTCGATAGCGAATACGAAGATGTCGAGATTCTCGCGCATGCGTGCCGGGTCCATGGTTTTGGGAAGAACCGCAAAGCCCTTCTGCACGCCCCAGCGGAGCAACAACTGAGCTTCCGTGACGCCGTATTTTGCCGCCATTGCCTTAAAAGGCGATGCCGCTTCGGCCCCCGTTGCTTTCATCTCCTCGGTCTTGGCGCTTTCTTGACCGTCTTTCGCCCGCCACGTCGAGAGCGGCACCAGGGAACTGTAGGCAATCGGTGCGATGCCATTGTCGGCAAGATAAGCGACCAGATCCGGCTTCTGCGACCAGGGGTGCAACTCGATCTGGTTGGCTGCCGGCAGAGGCAAACCGGCAGCCTTGATCTCGTCGATATGCGCCTCCGTGAAATTGCTGACGCCGATCGCTCTGATCTTGCCCTGTGACTTGAGGTCGACGAGGGCGCGCCATTCGTTCAGCCGCTCGGTGCCCCCGGATGGCGCATGGATGAGGTAGAGGTCGAGATAGTCCAGCTCCAATGCGGCAAGGCTTTTTGCAAATGCCGCCATGATGCCTTCGTAGGTCTTCGGCGCATCACCCCAGGCAGCATTGCCGGGCCAGACCTTGGTGGTCACGAAAATGTCCTTTCGGGCAAGACCCGCGGCGGTGAGGCCGGCTTTGATGCCTTGGCCGACGCCCGCCTCGTTCTGATAGCCCTCGGCCGTATCGATATGACGGTAGCCGGCAAGAATGGCAGCCTTGACCGTGGCTGGGGCGTCCTCGGCAGAGACGTGGAAGGTGCCGAAGCTGCGCCACCGCGCCCCCGGGAAAAGCCTTCGAGCTCATCAGCTTGAGAGGCGCTGGGGCGGGGAGTTCGCAGAACAGCGGCAGGCCTTTGCCCAGCGCCACGGGGATCACAAGCAGGGCGAATTGATCGACCAGTCCCTGGGCGACAAGACTGCGGGCAAAGCTGACGCCGCCGTGGGCGATGATCGGCTTGCCCTCCTGGGCCTTCAACTTGGTGATTTCCTCCGAGAGCTCACCGCTCGCCACATAGGCCTCCGCCCAACTGCTTGCGCCGGGCTGCAATTCCGCAGACTGTCCGGTCCCCTTGGCGCTGATGTCATCGAGCGCCGCCGTGACATTCGTGAGGATCGCCGGCCCCTGTCGTGAGAAGACGGCCTTGGGGATCTGGTTCATCGGCGGCGCGAACGCCAGGGTGGAGGTCGGCCAGAAGGGGGCCATGGAAAGGAAGCTGCGGCTGCCCATAATGTGCAGGCCGGCATTCCCTATAAACTCGATGCTCCAGGCCTTCGCCTCCCGATCGAAGCCGAACATCCATGTGTTTCGGCCGTCCAGGTCACTGATGAAGCCGTCGACCGATATGGACATCTTCAGGATCAGGTCTCTCACGGCGCTCTCCTCCTTGGGTGCTGACCCAAGGACGCACCAGATCGACAAGATCCGACATCACACGATCGTTTTGTAGCCGTCGGCCCTTCTGTCGCCGCCGGCCCGGGCATTCCTCTGCCGCTGAGCCTACTCGACATCTTCTCCCAAAGAAGACGCAAGGAACGGCGCTACTCCTCCAGCGCCCCAATCATTTCCACCCGCGTCGCATGCCGACCGCCCTCGAACTGGGCGGTTAGGAACGCATCTACGATGTCGAGCGCCAGCCCTTCGCCCACCACGCGCACACCAATCGACAGCATGTTGGCATCATTGTGCTGTCGGATCATGCGGGCTGAAAACGTGTCGGCGCAGATGCCGCAACGGATACCCTTTACCTTATTCGCTGCCATCATGATGCCCTGGCCGGTGCCGCATAGGATGATGCCAAACCGGCAATCACCAGAGGCGACGAGCCGCGCCGCCGCTCGCCGTGTTTGGGATAGTGGGTGCTTTCCGGCGTCGTCGGTCCGATGTCGACCACCACCCAGCCATGTGCCGCGATATGGGCGGCAATGGCCTGTCGGAGCTGAATGGCCGTGTGGTCGCTAGAGAGGACAATACGATTGTTGGCTGTCATGGAGAAGTCGTCCCGTTTCCCCGAAGCAATTTAGCGGGCTGGGCGAGTTGGATCAACTCAGCCCTTCATTCCCACTCGATCGTGCCAGGCGGCTTCGATGTCACATCATAAACCACGCGGTTGATGCCGCGCACCTCGTTGATGATGCGGGTCGCGGCGCGGCCGAGGAATTCCATGTCGTAGTGGTAGAAGTCCGCCGTCATGCCGTCGACGGAGGTGACGGCGCGCAGCGCGCAGACGAATTCGTAGGTGCGTCCGTCGCCCATGACGCCGACGGTCTGGACGGGGAGCAGCACGGCGAAGGCCTGCCAGATGGCGTCGTAGAGGCCGGCCTTGCGGATTTCGTCGAGATAGATCGCATCGGCCTCGCGCAGGATCTCCAGCTTTTCGCGGCTGATACCGCCGGGGCAGCGGATCGCAAGGCCGGGGCCGGGGAAGGGGTGACGGCCGATGAAGCTGTCGGGCAGGCCGAGTTCGCGGCCGAGCGCACGCACCTCGTCCTTGAAGAGTTCGCGCAGCGGCTCGACGAGCTGCATCTTCATGCGCTCCGGCAGGCCGCCGACATTGTGGTGCGACTTGATCGTCGCCGAAGGGCCGCCGGTGAAGGAAACACTTTCGATCACGTCCGGATAGAGCGTGCCCTGGCCGAGGAAATCGGCGCCGCCGAGTTTCTTTGCCTCTTCCTCGAAGGTTTCGATGAACAGCCGGCCGATGATCTTGCGCTTGGTTTCCGGGTCGCCGACGCCTTCGAGTTCGCCGATGAAGCGGTCCGAGGCATCGACATGCAGGAGATGCAGATTGTAGTGCTCGCGGAACATGGCGACGACGCCGGCCGCCTCGTCCTTGCGCATCAGGCCGTGGTCGACGAGGATGCAGGTCAGCTGGTCGCCGACCGCCTCGTGGATCAGCAGCGCTGCGACCGAACTGTCGACACCGCCCGAAAGCGCGCAGATGACGCGCTTGTCGCCTATCTGCTTGCGGATCTCGTCGACCGCCTTCTGGCGATAGGCCGACATCGACCAGTCGCCCTTGAGGCCGGCGATGTTGTGAATGAAGTTGCCGATCAGCTTGGCGCCGTCGGGCGTATGCACCACTTCGGGATGGAACTGCACGCCGTAATATTTGCGCTTCTCGTCGGCGATGAAGGCGTAGGGCGCGTTGGAGGAGGTGGCGACCACCTCGAAACCATCCGGCAGCGCGGTGACGCGGTCGCCATGGCTCATCCAGACCTGGTGGCGCGAGCCGGAGGACCAGAGGCCCTCGAACAGCTGGCAGTCCTTGTCGACATCGAGGAAGGCGCGGCCGAATTCGCGGTGATGGCCGCTCTCGACCTTGCCGCCAAGCTGCATGCACATCGTCTGCTGGCCATAGCAGATGCCGAAGACCGGCAGGCCGCTGTCGAAGATGATCTGGGGCGCTCGCGGCGATCCCTCGTCCACCGTCGAAGCCGGGCTGCCGGACAGGATCACGGCCTTCGGCTGCAGGCGCTTGAAGCCCTCTTCGGCCGATTGAAAGGGAACGATCTCGCAATAGACGCCGGCCTCGCGCACGCGCCGTGCGATGAGCTGGGTCACCTGGCTGCCGAAATCGACGATGAGAACGGAGTCGGGATGTGCTGTCTGGGTCATGGCGAGGCTTTAATGAAAAGCGCTTCGCCTTGCAATCCGGGAAATCGGCGCCATTCGGTTTTTATTGTTTCGATTGTCCCCGCGCACCGGGCAAAACGTGCGGCGCTGAGGGCTCAGAACCAGAAAACCCCGTCCTCCAGCGCCGTGAACAGGCTGTCGACGCCGTAGGAGAGCTTGCGGTCGACGATGTGCAGATATTCGGTCCAGCCGGAAATATGCTGCAGCTCGACCGCGCCGTCGGAAATGCCGCGCAAGCCGATCAGCGGCAGCTTATAACCCTGGCAGGCGCGCAGCACCGCAAAGGTCTCCATGTCAACCATGTCGGCGTCGATGTCGGTATAGGCGGCACCCGAAATGACGTTGCCGCCGGTGGAAAGGCTTGCTTCGGGAATGCCGGGAATGCGCAGCGGCAGCTCGAGCACCGCCGGCAGGTCGAGAAAGGGTGTCCTGCCTTTTTCGAAGCCGAGCGGCGAGGCGTCCATGTCGCGGTAGGAAACCGAGGTTACCTGATAGATTTCGGTCTGCTCGAGTTTCGCGGAGCCGGCCGAGCCGAGGGAAACGACGAGATCGGGCAGGTCGTCGGCCGCATCGAGCCGCGCCAGCGTCTTGGTCAGCGCGACCGCGGCTTCGACCGGGCCGACGCCGGTCATCAAGGGTTCGATGCGTGACCGCAGGAAGGGGCCGTATTCGGCCTCCGCCGCCATGACGAACAGCATGGATTTACCCGCGACCGACTTCAGCTCGAACTTCATCCCGTAATTCCTTCTCTACCGCGGATCACCATCATCGTCCCGGTCATGGAGGCGATGAGTTTCGCTGGCCCGTCGCTGATCGCGTAGCCTCGCCCGTCGGCAACGATGATGGTGGAGCCGGGTTTGGTGATCTCCCCGCGAAACAGGAAACGATCGCCACGCCCCGGCGACATGAGATTGACCTTGAACTCGATCGTCAGGATCGAGGCCTCGGGGTCGATGACGCTGTAGGCGGCAAAGCCGCAGGCCGAATCGAGCGCTGCGGAAATGATGCCTGCGTGCAGGATGCCGTGCTGCTGTGTCAGTTTGACGTCGAAGGGAAGCTCGATCTCGACGACGCCGTGCTCGACGCGCGTCAGCTCTGCGCCGATCGTCTCCATCGCCGCCTGGCGCGCAAAATTGCGGCGGATTCGCGCGCGGAAATCGCCCCTGTCAGTCTCGCTCATGTCTGCCCCTCTTGCAGCCGGGAAAGTGGCATGGCGGGCCGGATTCGACAAGCTGCACATTGCTGAAATCCGTCTCAGCGCCAATGGAAAGCTGCGGCCGTGTCGCCGGGGCAACCTTTCGCCTTTCCGTCGCCATGCAAGCCGGTACGAAGACGATTGCAGCTTCGCGCCGAGCGCGTATTCTCCGCGCCAGATCTCGAAAGGATGGAGCGCCGGCGTATGACGACGATATCGCAATCGGTCCGGAATTTCGAGACCTGGCTGGCCGGCGAACTCGGAGCCGATCTTGTCGCGGAGGATCTCCGCGAGAAGCACGAGAAGATGCGAAGCGGCGGCTTCGTCTTCCTGCGCGCCACCTATTGGCGCTGGTGTGAGACCATCCTCGATATCTGCCCGGAACTCGGCCGCGCGCCCGAGGTGCTGGCGATCGGCGATACGCATCTGGAGAATTTCGGCACCTGGCGCGATGCCGAGGGTCGGCTCGTCTGGGGCGTCAATGATTTCGACGACGCGGCGGTGATGCCCTATGCGCTGGATCTCGTTCGCCTTGCGGCAAGCGCCATCCTGGCGCGCAACGGCGACGGTCCCTCGGTTCGCATGATCGGCGAACTGATCCTTGGCGGCTATCGCAGGGGCCTTGAAAATCCGCTGCCGGTCATCCTCGAGCGCGATCATAAATGGCTGCGCAAGGCGCTGATGCTGCCGAATTCCGAACGCCGGGAATTCTGGGAAAAATATGAAATGCTGCCAGCCGGAAGCGAGAAGGCGCCGGCCGCTTATGTCAAGGCGCTCGCAGACGCACTGCCGCCCGGCTCAGGACCTTTCGTGGCGAAGCCACGCAGCGGCGGCACCGGCAGCCTCGGCCGGCCGCGTTTCGTCGCCTATGCCGAATGGCAGGGCGGACCGGTGCTGCGAGAGGCCAAGGCGCTGCTGCCGTCCGCCTGGTCGCTTCGCCACAGACCACAGGACGTGGCGATCCATGCGGGCGAGATTGCCGACGGGCGGATGCGGTGCGTCGATCCGCATTACCGCGTTTCCGGCCGCATCCTCGTACGCCGGATCTCGCCGAACAGCTGCAAGATCGAAATCGACCGGCACCCCGAAATCCTGCTTTCGCCGACGATGCTCGAGCTGATGGGCTTCGAGATCGCCAATTGCCATTCCAACGATGCGGCAGCGGTCGCCGTGATCCTTCGGGATATCAAGACACGCGGAAACGAATGGCTACATGAGGCGGCAAGGGCCGCGGCCTCGAGCATCAGCGCCGAGCAGAAGGCCTATGTGCGCGACGGTTGATGCATGTCGCCCTGATGTGTGAGCGGTTTTCGCGCGAGATCACGCTCTACGTCGCTGGTTCAGATCCGAACGATGTGCTGATCCCAGGCGACGTCGCTGCGGGTCGACAGGAAATCGCCATCATAGGAGGAGACGGCAAAGCCGCTCTTTGCCGGCGCGATGCCGGCCGCATCCGGAATGCTGGTTTCGGCGAGCACCTTGCCCGTCCTTGCGTCGAGGGTCACCGAGGCGCCGCCCTTCGGCGAGGTGATACCGACGAGGCCCTCACTGCGATTGACGGCAATCGCTCCGACGTAATTGGCGAGCCTGCGCGTCGTCTGCTCCGGCAGGTCGATGAAGGTAAGGTCCTCGCCCTTGGTGAAATGGCCGACGAGCGGCGGCAAATCCTTGCGGTGACCCTCGTACTGGCAGGCAAACCAGATGCGGCCCCTGTCATCGAGATCGATGTGGCGGGTGGAGAGTTCTGCCCATTCCGCCGGCAGCACATGTTTTTCGACCAGAGCACCGGTCGCGGCACCGATCAGCACCAGCGACGGCTGCATCTCCCCGAGATTGAGCTTGGTGCGGCCGAAATCCGGATGCGTCTCGATGCCGCCATTGGCGACGATCAGAAGACGTCCGTCGTCGGAGACCGTCATGTCGTGCGGGCCGATGCCGTAGGTCTCGAATTCGCCGATGCGGGTGAAGCGGTCGGTGGCGTCGTAGAGGCCGATCATGCCGCGATTGCCGTCGAAGTCGTTCTCGCTGGCGTAGAGCAAACGACCATCGGCGGAGAAGGCGCCGTGGCCGCAGAAATGCCGGTCTTCCCGCGAGCTGATGACAATCGGTTCGGCCTTATTTCGCGGATCGAAAATCATCGCATAGGTGCCCGGCCGGCGGGCGAAGGCGACGGTCCTGCCGGTGGCGGCACTGAAGGCCATGCCGTGAGCCCGGGCGGGAAGCTTGACCTGATCGATGACCTCGCCGCGCTCTGTCACAGTCGCGACGGCAAAGGAGCCGTCGGCCGCACGAATGCCCGAGGCATAGACCGCGTCCGCCCGCTCCAGGGCCATCAGCGATTTCGGTGCCAGGGTGGCGAGGAAGCCGAGCCCGGCCGCCTTGACGAAATCGCGTCGGTTCATCGCAGCACTTCGCATCATTGGTTCAGTCCCCGTCCGAAAAGGAAAAGCCGGCCGAAAGGCCGATGGCGGCGCCATATTCGTCGCTGATCCGGGTGATCAGATCGCGGCTCTCGGCCAGCAGCGTATCGAGCTTGGCCTTCTCCGCATCGCTTAAGGCGGCATCGATGTCGGGATTGAGTTTCGGCACGCTGTCGAGCAGCGATTTGAAATCCTCGTCGATTGAGGCGGCGATCGGCTGTTTGTCCGGCGGCAGAAGTTCGGCCATGCCGGCCTTCTGCCAGAGCGTGCGCAGTCCCTCCAGATTGGCGGCCATCGATTTCCAGGTGTTTTTCGAGCGCCAGTAGATCGCCATGCGCGGGCGCGGTGCGGTGTCCTTGCCCTTGTAGAACTGTTCGAGCCGCTGGTCGCGGACATTCTCCGCGCCGTGGACGAGAATGCCGAGCAGCGCGGTCACCGCTTCCTTGTTGTCCATGAAATCGTTGCTCTGCGGGCCTGGATGTTTCCAGCTCGCCTGCACGCCGTCGGGCTTTTCCCAGGCGGCGACGACTTCGCCGGCCTCACGCTGGATGTTTCCGGCAACCGCCTGGCCGTAAAGGCAGCGGAAGCCGCCCTTCTGCTTGACGAGATCGTCGGCGCCATTGCCGTAAAGCACGTATTCCAGCGCCGTCAGGCCCTGCAGCGCAACGCTCTTGCCGGCGATCGCATCGACCGCCGCATCCTTCGGATCGGCCTTGGCGATCAGCGCCTGCACCTGCTTCAGGCCGACGCCCTTGCGGTCGGGGTAAAACAGGATGTGCTCGAAGAGATTGTCCTGGATGACAGGCCCGGTCTGGACGATCTCGATGATCGACCAGTAGCGGATGGTGTCGTCAAATGTGGATTTGGCCTTGTCGAGCTTCTGCTGCGTGCCGTCGTCGCAGAGATCCTTCATCGCCGTCGTCAGCCGGGCGGCCGATTGCTGCATGTTGCGATAACCGGGGCGGATGACTTCGTCGACGGCGCGCTGCATGACCGACGGAACGGCATCCTCGTTCAGCCCTGCCGGAGGGGTGGCGGCGGTCTGGGCGACCGCCGATGTGGCCAGGCCGATCAGAGTGAGGCAGAGCAGGGGGTGCCAAAGGCGCATCAAAGTGACTCCAGGAATGTAATCAGGGCCGCCCTGTCGTCTTTTGACCGGGAGGAGAAAGCGTTGCGGGCCTTTTCAGCTTCGCCGCCATGCCAGAGGATCGCCTCGGTGAGATCCCTCGCACGGCCGTCATGCAGGAAAAAGCTGTGTCCGCTGACCGTCCGGGTCAGTCCTATACCCCATAGCGGTGGTGTGCGCCATTCACGTCCGCTTGCAAGACCGACCTGCTGCCCGTCGGCAAGCCCGTCGCCCATATCGTGCAGAAGAAAGTCGGAATAGGGCCAGATCAGCTGGAAGGATTGCGCCTTGTCGGGCGAATCCCTGCGGGTGACGAATTTCGGCACATGGCAGGAAATGCAGCCGCTGTCGTAGAAGATCCGCTTGCCCTTCAGCGTCTCGGGAAAGCTCGCCTTGCGGCGGGCCGGAACGGCAAGGTTTTCGGAATAGAAGGTCACTAGGTCGAGAATGGGATCCGGTGCCTCTTGCGCCCCCAGCCGTTTCTGTACGCCGGTCGGCATATCAAGGCATTTCTCTTCCGCCTTGGTGCAATCGCCCTGCGCATTCGGCTGATCGGATGTCGAGATGCCGATATCGCTGGCAAAGGCATCGGCACTCTGGTCGCGCACCGTGGCGTTCTGCGCCTTCCAGCCGAACCGGCCGAGTGTAACCTCGCCGCTGCGGTGGTCGCGCACCATCGCCGCCTTGCCGGAGATGCCGTCGCCATCGGCATCGTCTGGGTCGGCATGGGCAAGGATATCGGCCTCGGGAATCGCCTCGATCAGCCCAAGGCCGATCATGGCCGAGGCGACACGCGGCGAAATTGTCGTCGCCTGATCGAGCGATCCATAGGCAAGGTTCGTCACCGCATAATGCGGCCGGCGCAGCGATACGGTCTCGCCATCGCCGAGCGTCACCTTCTCTTCATCATAGTTGATTGCCATCCGGCCTTCGGCAGCAAGGCCGGGAACGGCAAAGTCCTGCAGCTGATGGCCATAAACCGGATCGGGGAAGTTGACGACGTCAGCTCCCGCGATCGCCTTTTCCTCGTCCGGCGTTGCGGCTGCTCGCGAAAGCCGCAGCAGCATCGAGACAGCACTTGGGCCACCCTCCGGCGGTTTGCCGCGGCCGTCATTGACATGGCAACTGATGCAGGAGCGGGCGTTGAAAAGCGGCCCAAGGCCATCGGAGGCCTGCGTCGAGGAGGGAGCGGAAACCCAGAGCTTGCGGAAGAGCGAATTGCCGAGCCTGAAATTCTGCTCTTCCTCGAAGGGGATGTTGGCCGAAATATGCGAGAAGCTGTCTTCGGTGACCGGGTCGATCGAAGTCGTAGCACCCGCCTGCATCGCTTCGTATTGCTCGGCCTTCGAAAAATCCTTGGTCGGCCGCGTCACGTCGGTGACGCGCTTGAGATCGGCTTCGGAAAGGTCGATGCGTTTCGCCGGCAGATCGAAACCGGCGGCAAGTGCTGCGGAAAAACCGGCAAGCGTGGCGCAGAGCACTGCGCTGGCGATCAATCGGCGGGCCGGGGCATGCGACATTTCAGGGTTCGGGCCGCTCCGTTATCGAAGCGGCCCGCCTTTTTGCTTATTTGAAGACGGCGTTAGGATTATCCAAGCTGTCGGAACCTTCAAGCTGAACCGTGCCGAGATCGAGTGCGGCAATAACGCGCTGCACCGATTTCGTCTGGTCGATCAGCCCGGCGATGGCGGCCTGGACGACGGCATTGCCTTCCTTGTTGCCCTCACCGATCATCTGGTCGTATTTCTCGACCGTCTCGCCGCGCTTTGCCATGGCATTCATCGCATCGAGCGTCTTGTTGAGCTTGTCTTCCATCTCGGCGTCGAGCGCCTTGTCCTTGGCGGCCACTAGATCGTGCAGCGATGGACCGCTGAGCTTGGTGCCGTCGACCCGGGTATAGTTGCCGGTATAGGCGGCGGCGATGCCGATCGCGTCGTTCAGATGCGAGTTGTAGGTATTGTCCGAGAAGCAATCATGCTCTTCTTCCGGATCGTGCAGCAGCAGGCCGAGTTTCATGCGCTCGCCGGCCAGCTCGCCGTAGGAAAGCGAACCCATGCCCGTCAGGATCGCGACGAGACCGGCCTTCGGGTCGGCTTCGACATTCTTCGTCGCAGCGCCGTCCGCCTTCCAGTTGTCGGTCATTTCCTGCAGGTCGGACACCAGCAGGGTGGAGGCGGATTTCAGATATTCGGCGCGGCGGTCGCAATTGCCGTGCGTGCAGTTCTTCAGGTCGTAATCCGTTGCCGGGCGGTTGCCCGCGCCAGGTCCCGTGCCGTTCAGATCCTGGCCCCAGAGCAGGAATTCGATGGCGTGGTAGCCGGTCGCGACATTGGCATCGATGCCGCCGGCCCCGGCGAGCGTGCCGGAGAGGAATTCCGGCGTCAGCTTGGAAGCGTCGACATCCTTGCCGTCGATCTTGATCGTCTTGTTAGCAATGACATTTGCCACATAGAGCGAATTTTCGTCGCTCTCGCTGCCATAGGAGGGATCGACATAATCGATCAGGCCTTCATCGAGCGGCCATGAGTTGACCTCGCCTTCCCAGTCGTCGACAATCGGATTGCCGAAGCGATAGACTTCCGTCTGCTGATAGGGAACGCGCGCCTTGATCCAGGCGTCCCGGGCTCCCTTCAGCGTCGCGTCGGTCGGCGCCTTCAGGAAAGCGTCGATTGCGGTATCGAGCGCCTTTGCCGTCGTCAGCGAGTCTTCGTATTTCGCATGTCCGACGTCGGCATAGTGTTTGACCACGGCGGCAGCATCGGTCTCGGCATGGGCGGGCAGGGCGAGCAGGGCGGCGGGGGCAATCGCCAGCACGGCTGCGCGGAATGTGTTGAGCTTCATGATCCTCTCCTGTGACGGATATTCCGTCTAGCGCATCGGCCCGAAAATCGGCATCGATTTTCGGAAAGCACGATGCGCCGATTCAAACTGTTACAGCGTCCTTTGCGCGTCTGATAAGACGCGCGGCGCTATAATCGGGCTCCGTCTCTTCGCCCAAAAGCAAACTTGTGTCAAACACTCTAGTTTGGAATGATTGTAAGATTGGATAGCCGCCGCAGGCACGCTCTTCCAAGCGCATCTGCTTGAAAAAGCGGCAGCAACCGCCCTCAGCCCTTCCGCTGCATGCGGCAGAAGAAGAAGCCGTCCGTATCGGTGGAGGCGGGCGTCAGCGTCACCGTCAGGCCGTCGGAAGAGTGCGGACGTGAGACGTCTTTCCCGAAGAGCGCATCCCAGGCGGGCAGGGCGCTGACGATCTGGAAATCAGGATGGCCAGCCGTAAAGCGGCGCACCTGTTCCTCGTTTTCCTGGGGCAGCACCGAGCAGGTGACGTAGATCAGCTCGCCGCCTGGCTTGACGAAGCCACTTGCCTGCGTCAGCGCATCCTGCTGCTGGGCGGTGCGTTCGTCGAGGTTCTTTGCCGTCAGCCGCCATTTCGTATCGGGGCGGCGGCGCCATGTGCCGGTGCCGGTGCACGGCGCGTCGACCAGCACCTTGTCGCAGCGCCCGGCAAGGCTGGAAAGCGCCCTAGCGTCGTCATGCACCTGGACATTGCGCGTGCCCGCCCGCTTCAGCCGCTCGATGATCGGCGCCAGCCGTTTGCGGTCGGCGTCATAGGCGTGAACCTGCCCCTTGTTCTGCATGGCGGCCGCCATGGCGAGCGTCTTGCCGCCGCCGCCGGCGCAATAGTCGAGAACCTGGTCGCCCTCATGGGCAAGCACCAGGTCGGCGACGATCTGCGATCCTTCGTCCTGAACTTCGAACCAGCCCTTTTGGAACGAAAGCTCGGCTGTCACGTTGGGTAGACGCGAAGCGCCTTCGCCGGCGGCAATCCGGATGCCGTAGCGAGCGATCTTCGCCGCCTGCGCGCCGGCTCGTTCGAGCGCCTTGACGGCCTTGTCGCGGGAGGACTTCAGGATGTTGGCGCGCAGATCGAGCGTCGGGCGGGCGGCAAGCGCCTGTGCCTCGGCGAGCCAGCTGGCGCCGAAGGCTTGTTCGAAGGAGGATTGGACCCATTCGGGGATATCACCGCGGATATGCGGCGGCGCATCGTCGAGCGAGCGGCTGGCAAATGCCGCAGCGGCATCGGCGTTCAGCGGCGCCGGCGCAAATTTGTCGTCCGCCAGTTCGGCGGCAAGGCTGTCGGGTGTGAAACCCCATTGGCGGAACATGACGGCATGGGCAATGGCTGCAGCGCTGTCGTCATCCATCAGCCAGGCATGGGAAAGCCGCATGCGCAGGGCGTCATAGACGATGTTGCCGATTGCGGCACGATCGCCGGAGCCGGCGAAACGATGCGCGAGGCCCCAGTCCTTCAGCGCGTCGGCGACGGGCCGCTTGCGGGCATCGATATCCGCGAGCACAGAAATCGCCCCTTCGAGGCGGCCGCCCAGACGCATTCAAAGTCTCCTAATTGCCATGGCCTGCGACCGATCCGCACGGGCGCGACAGGCGCGGGGCGGAATGTTCACAAGTCTCAACCGCGTGGTAACCGCGATTGACGGCAAGAGCAAGCGCCGCTGACGGCGCAGCTGGTTGTCCGGCAGTACGCCTTAGCTGATTACCTGGTAGCAGACCTTCGCCGTGCCGGAGCTCACCATGCCGATATTCTGGGCGGCGGCGCGGGACAGGTCGAGCACCCGGCCGCGGATGAACGGACCGCGATCGTTAATGCGAACGACGACGGTGCGGCCATTGTTGCGGTTGGTGACCTTCACCTTGGTGCCGAACGCAAGCGAACGATGTGCGGCAGTCAAGACGGCAGGGTTCATACGTTCCCCGGAAGCAGTTTTGGAGTGAAGTGCGTACCATGAAGCACCGCCGCAACCATCTCCAGCAAAACTCTCCGCCGGAAGCACGGAAGAGCAGGCTGCAATAGTTACGGCAGCGATAATAGAACGACGTATTTTCTTCAAAACAGAGTATCCCTCAACTATTGAACGCAACGCCTCAACAGGCGGCGGGGCTTAAATCTGTGAAAAAGTGGCGAAAAAGTGCCGCGGTTGATCACGGAATATTACAATCTGTAACATTCGTGAGCGCGACGGGGGAATTTCGGAAACGGGCGGCGATCACTGCGACAGAAAAAACACAATGAAATCAGTTAAAATCCGAACGAATTTTTCAGAAGAATGGTTAACATCCCGGCGTTCACAAAAATCGCAAAAATTTTTTTCCGACTTTGCCATATTTGCTGCCACATTTGCGCAAATTTAAAGGCCGTTAACTATAATAAAGGGCGAAAATCGTCCCGCCAAATGCGGAAAGTAGGAATTTCCTACTCATTTTGGGCGATGACGTCGGTCACATCGAGCAGCCGGTTCTAACCCCGCCAACGTCCGTCCTGCCACAATTGCGCAAGCGACATCGGATAGTTCGGGAAGGAGAATTCGAAGCCGGCGGCCTTCAGTTTCGCATTCGAAACCCGTTTGTTCTCGCCGTAGAAGGAGCGCGCCATCGGTGACAGTTCGGCGGTTTCGAAGGCCTGCTCCGGTGGCGGTGCGACGCCCATCAGCCGCGCCGCCTCGACGATCACATCCTGCGGCGGGCCGGGCCGGTCATCGGTGACATTATAGATGCCGCCGAGGCCACCATCCGACAGGAAGCGGGCCGCCGCACCGATATCCTCGACGCGGATACGGTTGAACACCTGGTCCTTCTTGATCAGCCGTCGGGCCGTGCCCTTGTCCAGATTGCAGAAGGCATTGCGTCCCGGCCCATAGATGCCGGCAAGCCGGAGCACCGCCGCCGGCACGCCGCGCTCCCGGCCCATCGCCAGCCAGCCCTCTTCCGCCTCGAGCCGCTCCTTCGACCGCCCGGAAACCGGAACACACGGAGTGTCCTCGTTGATCCAGGCGCCCTTGTGATCGCCATAGACGCCGACCGTGGAGAGATAGCCGATCCATTCGAGCCTGGGCGGCAGGCTTGCGCCGCCTTCGCCGAGCAGCCGCAGCAGCGGGTCACCCTTCCCCGGCGCGATCGACTGCACGAGATGGGTGACGCTCTCCAGGGCTCGGCGCAACTGGTCGTCCAGGGTCTCGCCATCGAAAAGGAAGGCTTCGACGCCGTTTTGCCGGAGCGCCTCCACCTTGTCGGCCGAGCGCGTGGTGCCGGAAATGCGCACGCCGTTGCGGGCGAAGGCCTTGGCGATCGCCGTGCCGGAATAACCGCAGCCAAAGATCATCACATGCATCAGCTCACTCCCGCCAGCCGCCATTCGTTCAGCACGTCGTCGTCACTCTCGTCTGCCCTTCGTGCGGCAAAACCCGTAAATTCGCCAGCCTCCATCAGCCGCGACAGCGCCCAGACCGCCATCCCGCGCACCACCGGCGAGGCATCGTCGGCGAGTAAACGACATTGCCCGACCAGCGCCGTCTCGCCGGAATTGCCGGCGGCGATCAGCACATTGCGGATAAAGCGGTCGCGGCCGATCCGCTTCACCGGCGAGCCGCTGAAGAAGATGCGGAAGCCGGCATCGTCGAGCGTCAGCAGAAAGGCGATCGTCGGCTCGCGCAGATCTTCCCGTGCCTTCAGCTTCATCTCGGAAGCGGAGCTTGCGAACTTGTTCCAGGGGCAGGCGGCCAGACAGTCGTCGCAGCCATAGATGCGATTGCCGATCAGCGGCCGCAGATCGGGGTCGATCGGCCCCTTGTGCTCGATGGTGAGATAGGAGATGCAGCGCCGCGCATCGATCTGGTAAGGCGCCGGGAAGGCGGCCGTCGGGCAGACGTCGAGACAAGCGCGGCAGGAGCCGCAATGATCGGTCTCCGCAGCATCGACGGCAAGATCCGCCGTGGTGAACATCGTGCCGAGAAACAGCCACGAACCGTGTATGCGGCTGACGAGGTTGGTGTGTTTGCCCTGCCAGCCGAGGCCGGCTGCCGCCGCCAGCGGCTTTTCCATCACAGGCGCGGTATCGACGAACACCTTCACATCGGCGCCGGCGCGTGCCGCAAAGCGCGTGGCGATCTCCTTCAGCCGGCCCTTGATGATGTCGTGATAATCGCGGTTGCGCGCATAGACGGAGATCGCCGCTCTGTCCGGCTTGTCGAGAATGCCGCGCGGATCTTCCTCCGGGGTGTAATTGAGGCCGAAGACGACGACGGAGCGCACCTCGCTCCAGAGTGTCAGCGGATCGCCGCGCCGTTCGCGCGTCTCCGCCATCCACGCCATCGTTCCGTGCCACCCGGCATCGATGAACTCGCCAAGGCGCTCCTTCGCTTGCGGGATCGCGTCGGGCCGCGTGATGCGACAGAGATCGAAGCCCTTGGCGGCGGATTCCGCCCGCACCAACGCGGTCAAATTGTCGCGGCGGCGGCGCTCTTTGTCATCTCTATCAGCTTCGGGCATGAAGAGCCCTCGTCAGAAATCCAGGTCGGCATAGTGCGAAACCGGCGTCAGCCCGCGCACCCGTTCGGTCAGCATCGGCCGGAAGGAGGGACGCGACTTCAGCCGCTGGTACCAGTCCTTGACGAGGGGCGCATCCGCCCAGTCGATCTCGCCGAGATAGTCGAGGATCGAAATCGAGGCCGCGGCGGCAAGGTCGGCATAACTCATCCGCTCGCCAGCCAGCCACTGGCGCGAGCCGGCAAGCCAGGTGAGATAGCGCATATGCTGGCGAATATTCGCGCGGGCCGTGCGCAAAACCTTCGAATCTGGCGCTCCGCCGCCCTGATCGGCGGTCATCTGCAACTTGTAGACACGCTCGCGAGCGAGCGGCTTGGTCACGTCGTTTTCCATCTTCTGCATGAACCATTCGCTCAGCCGGCGGATTTCCGCCCGCTGGAACGGGTCCTCGGCGAGCAGCCGCCGATCGCGTTTCAACACGCCGTGCGTCTCGTCCAGGTACTCGGAAATGACGGTCGCGCCGCAGAGCGCCCGCATGCTGTCGTCGACATAGACCGGCAGCGTGCCGGCCGGGTTGAGCGCCAGGAAATCCCGGCGCTTCTCCCATGTCTGCTCCTCGATCAGATCGGCCTGATAGCCGTATTCGGCCAGGATCAGCCGGACGAAGCGGGATGCGGATGACATGGGATGATGATAAAGCGTGGGCATCGATACTCGGGCTTTATGATTGCTGTTACAGGACTGTGTGGCAGCTCGGTTATAGCGCCCTAGTCATGACTCATTGGTTGAAGCTATAGGAGTTTGGCCCGGCCAATACAAGCGAATCGGCTTTCACGCCAACTGACGAAAGACAAAACACGCTTCTTGCGTATGAGGATAGCGGCCGCGCCTGATCGGCTGAAGCTAGGCTCAAGCGCGGCTCAAGTCTGACCGACCTTTAAACCGGAGACAATTTATGGACTATATCAATGCTGCCATTCTCGGTGTCATCGAGGGGATCACCGAGTTTCTGCCGATCTCGAGCACCGGCCATCTCATCATTGCGGAGCAATGGCTCGGCCACCGGTCGGACATGTTCAACATCGTCATTCAGGCGGGTGCTATCCTCGCCGTCACCATCATTTATTGGCGTCGCCTGCTGGATCTGCTGCTGGGCTGGCGGGTGCCGGAGAACCGCGATTACGCCGCCAAGCTGATCGCCGCCTTCCTCATCACCGCAATTCTCGGACTTATCGTCAAGAAGCTCGGCTTTGAACTGCCGGAGACCGCAACGCCGATCGCCTGGGCGCTTATCATCGGCGGTATCTGGATGATCTTCGCCGAATGGGCCGCGGCGCGCAAAGCCCCCCATAAGGAGATCACCTGGCTTGTCGCCATCCTGGTCGGCATCGCCCAGATCGTTGCGGGCGTCTTCCCGGGAACCTCGCGCTCCGGCGCCACGATTTTCGTCGCCATGCTGGCCGGCACCGGCAACCGCGCCGCTGCGACCGAATTCGCCTTTCTCGTCGGTATCCCCACCATGTATGCCGCGAGCGGCTATGAATTGCTGAAGACTTTCAAGGATGGCGGCGCGGCAAACGAAGACTGGACGGCGCTCGGCATCGCCTTCGTTGTTTCCACGGTCGTCGCATTCGTCGCCGTCAAATGGCTGCTGGCCTATATCAGAAGCAACCGCTTCACGCTGTTTGCCGTCTACCGCATCATTCTCGGTGTCTTGCTGCTTGGCATGGCGGCAACCGGCCTGATCGCCTGAGACATTCCTAAAAACGCATTGCATTCGCGCGATCTCCAGGCGCGAATGCAAATGCCCCGGCGCGCTTGGCCATCAAGCCCCCGATTTCCGGAAGCAGCCGATTTTTCAGATAGCAATGTTGAAAGAGTAGACGCCCGCTGCTTTTAAAGCCGGCAAGACCGAGCGTTTATTGGGAACGTCCTGCTTCAGACGCTCCGGCCGCTGCTTGTCTTTGTGAGGCCGGCATCGAGGCGCGGCCTTTTCGTCAATGGCTGATCGAAGCCGTCGAGCAAGGATCGACGCCGTAGGCCGGCGAGCAATCACCCTTTATCGCCGCGACAGAACCTGGCGCCACAAAGGAGCCTGCCAGGATAATTAGCGCCGCACACGCAAAAAGGAGCGCGATTGACTTGCCCATCGAGAATTGCCTTTCACAGTGATTGCCGTACGCGATCCCAGGCGTTGAGTCCGTCGGAAGACGCGCGGGTTTGGTAGTCAGTGGAATGGCAAATAGCAATAAACGTTCCTGCTAAATTTGGCGTTAATTCCACAAAATTCCCGATGCGTCTTTTATGCAACTGCACTTGGTATGGCCGGCACAACACCATTTCAAACTTGTGCCAGCTTTGCTTGAGCCGGCAAAGCAAAACGCCGTCCGCGTCATGCGCGAACGGCGTCGTTCCGAAGATTCAAAAAATTGGTCAGGCGGCCTTGCCGGTGCCCGTGTACTGGCCATGCGGCCGATAATGCACGAGATAGGAGTCGAGCACCGACGCTGCCATGGTCGGCGTGATGCCGAGGCCCTGCAGGGTGCGGCCTTCCGCCTCGGCTGCTGCGGAGACGATGTTGTCGTATCTCAGCATGCGAACCTGATCCGGGGTGATCGGCGGCGTCACGAAGGGGATCAGCGAAGCGATGCTGCCGATCAGCGAAGCGACGCTGAAGGGCAGGGAGACCAGCGGGTTCTTGCGGCACGTCACCTTCAGCATTGTCTCGAGACATTCGCGGAAGCTCAAGACCTCAGGCCCGCCAAGCTCATAGATCTTGCCGCCTGCGACCTTGCCATCGACGGCGCGGGCAACGGCCTCGGCGATATCCTCGACATAGACCGGCTGGAATTTCGTCTTGCCGCCGCCGACCAAGGGCAGGACGGGCGACATGCGGGCCATATCGGCAAACTTGTTGAAGAAGCTGTCCTCCGGTCCGAAGACGATCGACGGACGCAAGATCACCGCATCGGGCTTGATGGAGAGGATTGCGGTTTCGGCACGGCCCTTGGTGCGGCCATAACCTGAATCCGAATTCACATTGGCGCCGATCGCCGAAATATGGGTCAGCGTGGCGCCTGCGCCGCGCGCCGCTTCGGCAACCGCGCGGGCGCCGAATTCCTGCACGGCGTCGAAGGTGTTGCGGCCGGTCTCGTGCAGAATGCCGACGCAATTGACGACGTGGCTCGCACCGTCGACGGCGCGGTCGATCGAGCTGCGATAGCGAAGGTTCGCCTGTACGAAGGAGATCTGGCCGACATTGCCGAGCGGCTGCAGGAAATTGGCGAGATCGGGACGGCGCACGGCGACGCGGATATTATAACCGCGCTTGGCGAGTGCCCGGACCACGTGCCTGCCCACAAAGCCGGACCCTCCGAATACGGTGACGAGCGGCGGCAGGTTGGCAAGGGTCATGGCAGGCTCCTCGAAAGGCTTGGCGGGATGCTGTATCGGCTCCGTCTTAGCCCAATCCCGGCGCGACGGGAAGGCCTATCGCGCCCTCAGTTTTTGCGGATTCGAGCCGGGTCAGACGCCCTCGACGACGACCATTTCCGCATCCGCCACTTCCTGACGGATTTTCGCGGCGATCTGGTATTCCGGCGAATTATAGCAGTCGACCGCATGCTGCAGCGAGGGGAATTCGATCACCACGTTGCGCACCCGCGCCTTGCCCTCGAGTTCGGTGAAGGCGCCGCCGCGCGCCAGGAAATTCGCGCCGTATTTTTCGAAGGCCGGCTTGGCCGCCGCCACGTAATCCATGTAGCGCTCGGCATCGCGAACATCGACGCGGGCGATCCAGTATCCCTTGGCCATGATCTTCTCCCTTTTGTGTTGGGTTCTGTCAGCGGTTTGCCGGCCAGAGCGCGCCGACCATTTCGTTGAGGACGGCGCGGGCCGCTTGCCGGGGATCGGGCGCCTTGACGATCGGCCGGGCAACGACGAGATGCGTCGCCCCCGCCTTCAGCGCGTCGAACGGCGTCATCACCCGCTTCTGGTCGCCATGGTCGCTGCCGGTCGGTCGAATGCCGGGGGTGACGATTGCCATGTCGGGCCCGACGATCTCGCGCACCTCGGCCGCCTCCGCCGCTGAGCAGACGATGCCGCCCATGCCGGCAACTCGCGCCTGTCCGGCGCGGCGCAGCACCAGGCTGTGCGGATCTTGGCTATAGCCGGCATCGGCAAGGTCGTCGGCATCCATCGAGGTCAGCACGGTGACGCCGAGCAGGCAGAGGCTGGAACCGGCCGCTGCCTCGACTGCCGCCTTCATCGCCTTCGGATAGGCGTGCAGCGTCAGCATCGACATGCCCATCTTGGCGATGTTCTCGACGCCTGACGCAACCGTGTTGTCGATGTCGAGCAGCTTCATGTCGAGAAAGACCTTCTTGCCGCTTGCGGCAAGGTCGCGGGCAAATTCGAGGCCGCCGGCAAAGACCAGCTGATAGCCGATCTTATAGAAGACAATGTCGTCGCCGAGCGTTGAAACCAGTCTTTCCGCCTCGTCGATCGTTGGAACATCCAGGCCGACGATCAACCGCTCGCGTGCGTCCATCTGAAGTCACCCCTGCCAGTCTTCGATGGGTGTCCAGTCGCATGATAGGAGCCGATCCGCAAGGCCGAAAGCATAGAGATTGCCACCGCCGCCCGGCTGGTCGCGGTCGCGGCCGATCGGCTTGCCCGCCAGATGGCATTTGAGCAGCGTGCCGACGCCGCCATGGCCGACGAAGGCGATCGGCGCTGTCGCATCATGTGTGGCAAGAACGCTCTTCACCGCCTCGACGATGCGGCGCTGCGCATCGACGGCGCGTTCCCAGCCTTTGAAGCTCTCTTCCGGATGGGCGAAGAACCAGTTGGCCGCCTCTTCGAATTGCGGCGGCGGTAGGAAGCCGGTGGCCGAACGGTCGTTCTCGTGCATGCCGTGGACGATCTCGATCGTCACGCCGGCGGCTTCTGCCAGAATTTCGGCTGTCTCGATCGCCTTCGTCTCGTCGCTGGAGACGATGCGCCGCAACTGCCGCGCCCAGATGCTCTCCGCTGCCTTGCGGGCGCGCACCGCGCCGACATCGGAAAGCCCCCATTTCGGCACCGGCACGTTGGCGTCGATCCGGACCTGCGGATGGGTGATGTAGAGCCCGAACATCTCAGCCGCGCCGATAGATCCAGAGCTGCGCCGGCGGAATGTTGCGCATGACGAAGTCGAAATGCTGAATATGGTAGCGGTCGGGATTGGCGGCGATCGGCGAGATCGCACCATAGGAAATCTGCACCACCGGCCGGCCGGCCGGCAGCCGGTCGAGCAGGCTTTCGAGCAGCGACACCCGCATCGCCATCGGGAAGTTCAGAAGCGGAATGCACGAGATGACGCAATCGAACGTGCGGTCGCCGAATTCACCCAGCGTCGCCTGAAGATCGAAGGCATCGCCGTTGATGAAGTGCACGCCGGGATAGGCGCGCTGCAGATGCTGGTGGAAATCCGTCGAATATTCGATCGCGACCAGATTGTCCGGCTTCACACCGCGGCCGAGGATGGCTTTGGTGATGGCGCCGGTGCCCGGCCCGAGTTCGAGCACCGGCATGCCGGAATGCATGTCGATGACGCTTGCCATGCGCTTGGCGGTAATCGAGGAGGTCGGCACGATCGAGCCCACCGTCTTCGGCCCCTGCATCATGCCCCGGAAGAAACGGATCTCCTCATCGAATCTCTTCCCGAGGTGTTCCTTCACCTTGACTCGTAAGCGCATTCTCCACCCATCCGCACGTTGATCGAATGCCTTAATATGCCGGTTGTCGTTCCCGGGACAAGGATTTTCGCAACGAGGACATCGGCATCAACAGCTCATGCGGCTTTCGGCGCCGAACGCGGCATGAGATCGGCAAGCCTTTCGCTCAGATGATCGGCGTCGATGGGCGCGCGCAGCTTCTTGTCGGTATTGTCGAAATAGAGATAGACGTCGCGGCCCGTGTTGCGCGGCGTAAGCGGCGCCAGCACCCGCGTCGCATTTTCCGGTTCTCCGCCGGTTGCCCAGGAGCGGATCCGGTCTGCCCAGAGGTCGAGGGCCTCGTCCGCGTAGCCGCTGACATAGAGCTGTTCGGAGCCATGCAGGCGGCAATAGATGAAATCGGCGGTGATATCCATCAGCAGCGGCCATTCCACCGTGTCGGCGCAGACGAGCGCAACATTGTGGCGTCTGAGCATCTCGATGAAGGCGGCAGAGCGGAAGCTGTCGTGGCGGATTTCGAGCGCGTGGCGGATCGGCTGATCGCCGTCGCTTCGAAGCCAGGCCCGTCCCTTGACGTGCCCGTCATGACGCTTGGCAAGTGCTGTCGCTGCATCGCGGTCCTGCGGCAACAGCGCCAGGAAATTTTCGAAAAGATCGGCATCGAAGGCCATGTTCGGTGGAAATTGCCAGAGGATCGGCCCAAGCTTCGGGCCGAGCCGCAGCAGGCCGGAGGCAAGGAAATTGGCGAGCGCCGTCTCAATCGCGCGCAGCCGCAGCATATGGGTAATGAAGCGCGGCCCCTTGACCGCGAAGACGAAATCATCGGGCGCTTCGTCGCGCCAGCGGCCGAAGCTTTCGGAACGCTGCAGACTGTAGAAAGTGCCGTTGATCTCGATCGACGGGAAGTGTCGGGCAGCGTAGGAGAGCTCCTGCTTCTGCGGCAGGTCCTCCGGGTAGAATTGGCCACGCCAAGGCGCATAGGTCCAGCCGGATACGCCGATGCGCACCATTCCCGTGTTTGTCATCATCGGATCCTCCGCTTCGACAGGAGGAAAAACGGAGACGGGAGGCCTTCGTTCCCGTCAAACGCGCATCGGCATCAGCACGTAGAGCGCATCGTCGCCTGCCGTGTCGCGGATCAGCGTCGGCGAGCCGGCATCGGCCAGCAGGAAGATCGCCTCTTCGCCGGAAAGCTGCGCGGTAATGTCGAGCAGGTATTTGGCATTGAAGCCGATTTCCATCGCATCCGTGTCGTAGCCGACGGCGACTTCCTCGGTCGCACTGCCGGAATCCGGATTGTTGACGGTCAGCGTCAACTGCCCCTCGGAAAGCGCCAGCTTCACGGCGCGGCCGCGTTCGGACGAGATGGTCGAGACGCGGTCGACGGCCTGGGCGAAGGTCGTGCAGTCGACGCGCATTTCCTTGTCGTTGCCCGTCGGGATGACCCGCTGGTAGTCCGGGAAGGTGCCGTCGATCAGTTTTGAGGTCATGACGATCGAGCCGATTGTCAGGCGGATCTTGGCGTCGGAGACCTCGACGGTCACCATCACTTCAGGATTGTCGACCAGCTTCTGCAGTTCGCCGACCGTCTTGCGCGGAATGATGATGCCGGGCATGCCTTCGGAGCCGGAGGGCGCATCGACATCGGCGCGCGCCAGCCGGTGGCCGTCGGTGGCGACCGCCCTGAGCTTCAGGTCGCCCTTGCTCTCGATCGTATGGAAGAAAATGCCGTTGAGATAATAGCGGGTCTCCTCAGTCGAGATCGCGAACTGGGTGCGGTCGATCAGCATTTTCAGATCGGCCGCCTTCAGCTTGAAGGAATGCGTGAAGGTGCCGGCGGTCAGATCCGGGAAGTCCGATTGCGGCAGGCACTGCAGCGAGAATTTCGAGCGGCCGGACTGCACGGTCATCGAGCCGCCGTCGGCGCTGGTCGCCAGCAGCACTTCCGATCCGTCGGAAAGTTTGCGCACGATATCGTAGAGAAGATGGGCGGGAACGGTGGTGGCGCCGGCCTGCTCGACGCTTGCCGGCGTCGCCTCGGTAATCTCGAGGTCGAGGTCGGTCGCCTTCATGTCAAGGTTCTGGCCATCGGCCTTCAGCAATACGTTGGACAGGATCGGGATCGTGTTGCGACGTTCGACCACGCGGTGCACGTGGTTCAGCGATTTCAACAGGTTTGACCGCTCAATAGTAATACGCATGGGATGCTACCGCTTTCGACCGTGACTGTCCGGGCGCATCGAGCACCCGAAGAATGCTTTCCCGGCCTGGGCCGGGTGAGTGGACGGGCAAAATGGCAGACTTCAGCATCGGTTTGCAAGAGGCATGGAGGGCCAGGCGCCTGCATTTGCGGTTTTCCAGCGCAATGCGCACAGAAATCCGAACCCTTGCCGAAGCTGCGCCGCTCGCCCATAAAGGCGCGATGACGGCGGGACGAAAGCAAATGGCATGAATGAGGAAACGACAGAGCAGGCCGCCAACCGGCGAAGCTTCCGCCTGCACAATATGGCGGTGCCGGCGCGGCCGCTGGAACCGGCGCTCTATCTGGTCGCCACGCCGATCGGCAATCTCGGCGACATCACGCTGCGGGCGCTGGAAACGCTGGCCGGCGCCGATGTGCTTGCCTGCGAGGATACGCGCGTCACCCGCGTTCTGCTTGACCGCTATGGCATCCAGAACCGTCCCTTCGCCTATCACGAATACAATGCCGATGAGGCCGGCCCGCGGCTCATCCAGGCGCTGGAGGCCGGCCGCTCGGTGGCGCTGGTGTCGGATGCCGGCACGCCGCTGGTCTCCGACCCGGGCTATCGGCTGGCGCAGCAGGCGATCACGGCAGGTCACCGCGTCATCCCCATTCCCGGCGCCTCGGCACCGCTTGCAGCCCTTGTCGGCTCCGGCCTGCCGAACGATGCCTTTTTGTTTGCCGGTTTCCTGCCGGTCAAGGACAAGGCCCGCCGCGATCGTCTTGGCGAATTAGCCGCAGCCCCGGCAACGCTGATCTTCTTTGAATCGCCGCACCGTATCGGCGCCACGCTTCTGGCCGCCGCCGATGTGCTGGGCAGCACCCGGCCTGCCTCCGTCTGCCGTGAACTGACCAAGACCTATGAGGAATTCCGCCGCGGCACGCTTGGTGAGCTTGCCGCGCATTATCAGCAGGTGGAAAACGTCAAGGGCGAGATCGTCCTCGTCGTCGGCCCGCCCGAGCCTGTGGAAACGCCGGAGGCCGATGTCGAAGCCGTGCTGGCCGATCTCGTCAAGACCATGCCGACGGCCAAGGCGGCGACCGAGGCGGCCCGTCTCACTGGCCTGCCGCGCAAGGTGCTCTACCAGCGCCTACTGGCGCTGAAAGGCGCCGATGGGCGATAACGGTCTCACAGCCATCAGGCGGAAGGCCCTGCGCCGCGGCCTGATGTCGGAATATGTCGCCGCCGTTTTTCTGATGCTGAAAGGTTACCGCATCCTGGCGCTGCGCCACCGCACCCGGCTCGGCGAGATCGATATTATCGCCCGCAAGGGCGATCTCGCCGTCTTCGTCGAGGTCAAGGCCCGCCATGGCGAAGCCGCAGCCGTCGATGCCGTCTCTGTCTCTGCCCAGAAGCGGATAAGAGCGGCAAGCGATCTCTGGCTCGCCCGCCAGGCGGATCAGGCCCGTCTTTCCCAGCGCTATGATATCGTCGCGGTCACGCCCGGCCGGCTGCCGCGGCACTTTCAAGACGCTTTCTAATGCATGTCGCCCGGAAGTGTGCAGCGGTTCCGGGACAACGACATGCATAAAAACAAAGGGCTTTAGCCCGCCTTTCAAGATCGCCGTCCCAATCGTTAAACTTTTAGTCCCCGCGTGAACCAGGTTCTTACGACTCTCTGCTACCCCCTCGGTAGGGATAACAATTGGGGGTTGTTCATGGCCTGGAAGCTGATGCTTGCAAGTGCGGTCGCCATGGCGGCGCGCTCGGTGCCTTATGCCGTGGCGAAGCCGGCGGGGAAATCTTTCGTCGCGCATGCAAGCGACCTGCTGCCGCTGAAGCCTTCGCCGATCAATCCGGACTGGATCGTCAGCGGCAATCCGCAGGCCCGCACCGCCGAACATTCGCGCGGCCATGACGAGGCCTCGCTGACGGCGATCTGGGACTGCACCGCCGGCGAATTCCGCTGGTATTTCGGTTGGGACGAGACCGTGATGATCCTCGAAGGCGAGGTCCATATCACCGCCGAGGACGGCACCGAACGAACGCTTTGCGCCGGCGACGTCGCGTTTTTTGCCGGCGGCACCTGGGCGAGCTGGCGGATCGACAACTATGTCCGCAAGGTCGCCTTCCTGCGCAAGCCGTTTCCGAAACCCTTGGCGATCGCCTATCGCCTCCGCAACATGCTGCGCAATAGCGGCAACCAGGGCATCGCTGCCTGAGCAGGGCCGCCGGGTGTGCGTTAATCCGGCTGGGGCGGGGCGGTGGTTTCCCCGTTTAGAACCTCGCATGCAAACAGGATCGGATTGTCGAGTTCGGGCGCGGTCTGCTTGTTCAAAAGAACGGCCACCGCAGCCGCGGCCACGTCTTGAATCGGCTGCTTCACCGTCGTCAGCCGCGGCGTCGTCATGCTGGCGAGCGGGATACCGTCGAAGCCCATGATGGAAAGGGCGGCAGGGACCGGGATTCCCAGGTCATGCGCGGCCCGCATGCAGCCGATTGCCTGCTGGTCCGAACTTGCAAAGATCGCCGTCGGCCGCTCGTTGCGGGCCCGGGCCAGAAGGTAATTCCCCGCCGAACGACCGCTCTCATAGTCGAAAGCCGCCTCGGCAATCAGGGGCGGCCCTGCCGTTTTTGCGCCGCCGTCCATCTGCTCCAATGCGTCGAGATAACCCATGAGGCGGTCATTGGCGGGGACGGAATGCCCAGGCCCTGAGATGAAGCCGATGCGGCGATGCCCAAGCTTGACAAGATGCTCGACGCCAAGGCGAACGCCATTGCGGTGATCGGCGGCAATGCCGGAATATCCTGGCATCAGACGGTCGACGACGACGATCGGCAATCCCTTCGGCAGCTTGATCGTATGGAAATCATTGCTCGGAACGAGGATGATGCCGTCGACCTTACGGCTCGTCAGCTGCTGGATGCGATCGGCTTCCTTGGCGGCATGATCAAGGGAGGTCATGACGATGATATTGTAGCCGTGATTGGCCGCCGCTTGTTCCGCCGATTGCACGAGTTCCGAGAAGAACGGATTGGTCAGATCCGGAATGACGATGCCGATCAGGCGGCTGACCTTGCTGCGCATGCTTCGCGCCGACGGGTCGGGCATATAGCCGAGGTCTTTGATGATCCCGGTGACGCGTGCCCGCAACTCCTTGGTCACCGAGGGATGGTCGTTCAAAACCCTCGAAACGGTGCCGGTGGAAACTCCCGCAAGCGTGGCAACCTCTCTAATCCCGACCTTTGACATGACAGAAACAGTTGCCCTTCATCTTCGCCTTCGCAAGACGCCCGAGGGCGCATGACTGCGGCTTCCAGCTAATGGTCTTTTCCGCCCCAGTCAAAGGGCTGCGCGTCACTCATCATGGCCGTCTCTCATAGCATGAAGGCAGTGCATCACTCAATGGAACCGGTTCATCATACACGTCACTAAAGGGAAGAAAATTGCCGCTTCTTTGAGCTGCTTGCCTCATCAAAGTCATCTTGACAATTCCTAGGGGCGTGTTACCCAGTGCGTGTTGGAAACGGTTCATTTGCCGCGGGCAACTCAGATGGAGCTGAGCCCAGAGCCGTTCGGGAGGAAAAAATGTCCAATTCTAAGCGTGAATCCGTCTTGATCAATGCACCGCGCCGTGCGGCCCTGAAGCTCGGCCTCGCCGGCACATTGGTGCTGGCGCTGTCCTGCAGCGTGTCGCCTGCCTTTGCGGCCGAGAAGCCGAAGGTCGGCTTGATCATGAAATCCCTGTCGAATGAGTTCTTCAAGCAGATGAAGGCCGGCGCCGACAAATATGCGGCCGAAAACAAGGACAAGTTCGACTTCAAGGCTGTCGGCATGAAGGACGAGCGTGATTTCGCCTCGCAGGTCGATGCCGTCGAGAACTTCGTCACCCAGAAATACGATATCATCGTTGTGGCGCCGGCCGATTCAAAGGCAATGGCCACGCCGCTGGCAAAGGCGGTTAAGGCCGGCGTCAAGGTCATCAACATCGACGTGCCGCTTGATGCCGGTGCCAAGAAGGCAGCCGGTATCGATCTGGCGTTCTTCGGGCCAGACAACAAGGAAGGCGCAAAGCTTGCGGGCGATGCGCTTGCCAAGGACCTCGGACCCGGCGCCAAGGTGGTCATCCTCGAGGGCAACCCCGAGGCCGACAATGGCAAGGAGCGCAAGGAAGGCTTCATGGGTTCCATCAAAACCGGCAAGCTTGAGCTTCTTGACAGCAAGACCGCCCATTGGGAGACGGAGGAAGCCAACACCGTCATGACCAATTTCCTGACGAAATATAAGGATATCAAGGGCGTCATGGCCGCCAACGACTCCATGGCCCTCGGCGTCGTCAAGGCTCTCGATGCGGCCGGCCAGGCCGGCAAGATCAAGGTTGTCGGCTTCGACAACATTCCGCCCGTTCAGCCGCTGATCAAGGATGGCAAGATGCTCGCCACCGTCGAACAGTACGGCGCGCAGATGGCGGTCATGGGCATCGACTATGGCATGCGGGAACTTGCCGGCGAAAAATTCACCGGCTGGGTCAAGACCGACGTCAAGCTCGTCACAGCAGCCGATCTGAAATAATCGGGATTACCGACGACAAGGCAAAGAGGCGCCGGCTTGCTGTCGGCGCCAACGACTACCAACCGATCGACGCGTTGATCGCTCCGGAAGAGGCTTGTTTCGAGCCTCTCCGATGCGCCTTTCGTGGAGGATCGCCTAATCGTGCATGAGGTCGACGTGTCAGACGCAGCAGATGACGACATCCTGAGACTGGAAGGGATCGGCAAGCGCTTCCCCGGCGTCGTGGCCCTCAAGGATGTCTCGATGCGGATCAGCCGCGGCAAGGGGCACGTTCTCCTGGGCGAGAACGGTGCCGGAAAGTCGACGCTGATCAATCTGCTCGGCGGCGTCTTCAGGCCGGATGACGGCCATATTCTATTTGACGGCAAACCTTACCATCCCTCCTCGCCGCTGGAGGCGTTCAAGGCCGGCATCCGCGTCATTCACCAAGAACTGCACCCGCTGTCCAACCTGACGGTTGCCGAAAATCTCTTGTTTGAGCATCTGCCGCGCCGATATGGCCTGGTGAACTATAAGGCGATGAACGCCAGGGCGGCCGAACTCCTCGAAGAGGTCGGTCTCGACGTTGCCCCGACGACGCTGGCAGGCAGCCTCAGCGTCGCGCAGCTGCAACTGGTCGAGATCGCCAAGGCGCTTTGTTACGAAAGCAAGCTTCTCGTTCTCGACGAACCGACGGCAACTCTGACCTCCAAGGAGGTCGATCGCCTCTTCGAAATTCTGAAGCGCCTGAAGCGGCGTGGCGTCACCACGCTCTATATCTCACACCGGCTGGAGGAGATCTTCGACGTCGGTGACGACGTGACGGTGCTGCGCGACGGCCAGCATGTGATTACCCGTCCGCTGGCGGGATTGGCTATCCCTGACATCGTCGAGCTGATGGTCGGGCGCAAGCTTTCCGATCACGGCATTTTTAAAGGCGACAGCATCGTATCTGGCGAAGCGCTCGGCGTTTCCGGCCTGAAGGTGAACCGCAACAGCCCGGAACTGTCCTTTTCCGTCGCCAAGGGCGAAATCGTCGGCATTGCCGGCCTTGTCGGCAGCGGCCGCACCGAGGCGGTTCGGGCTCTCTTCGGCGCCGACGTCAAGGCATCCGGCGAAATCCGTCTGAATGGCGAGCTGGTCGAAATCAATTCGCCGAAGGATGCCGTTGCGGCCGGGCTGTGCCTGGCAACCGAAGACCGCAAGATGCAGGGCCTGATGCTCGACATGAGCTGCGCCCAAAACTCCACGATAACCGATCTCGCCAAGATCTCCCGCAACGGCCTGATCAGCGGCAAAGCGGAGGATGATCACGCCCAGCGCCTGGTGCGCGAGCTGCGGATCAAGACGCCCTCCATCCATCAGGCCGTCAGGACCTTTTCCGGCGGCAATCAGCAAAAGGTGGTCATCGCCAAATGGCTGTTCCGCGGCCCCAAGGTGCTGATCTTCGATGAGCCGACCCGCGGCATCGACGTCGGTGCGAAGGCCGAGATTTATGAGCTGTTGTGGAAATTTGCCGCCGAAGGAAAAGGTGTGCTGGTGGTATCTTCGGATCTGCCGGAGCTGATCGGCATTTGCCATCGCATCATCGTTTTCTCCGACGGCAAAATATCCGGCGAAATCGCTCGCGAACAATTTGACGAGAGCAGGATCCTGTCGCTCGCCTACAAGGAGTACAGTCGTGTCCGCCAACATTGAAAAACAGACCGAGGCAAAAGAGGCGCGCTTCTGGGACAAGCTTATCCGGATCTCGATGAAGGAGGCGGGCGTCGCCATCGCCCTCATTCTGATCCTGGCGTTTTTCTCGGCGACCGCGCCCTATTTCGCGACGCCGGAGAATTTCCTGAAGATCTTCGTGCAGATTGCCATCAACACCGTGCTTGCTGCGGGCATGACCTTCGTCATCCTGGTCGGCGGCATCGATCTTTCGGTCGGCTCGCTGCTTGCCCTTTGCACGGTGATCGGCGCAACGATCATGATCAATCCGATGTTTTCGCCATGGCAGGCGATTATTCTCGCTTGTCTTGCCGCGATGGGCACCGGCGCTGTGCTTGGCGCCGTCAACGGCTGGATCTGCGAGAAGTGGAAGCTTCCCTCCTTCATCGTCACGCTCGGCATGCTCAACGTCGCCAGCGGCCTGGCGCGCGTCGTCAGCGACAATTCGACTATCACCGGCCTGCCGCAGCCTTTCGTCGATTTCGGCAACCTGATCTTCTGGGGCATACTCCCATCGATCTTTTTGATTGCGGTCGTCGTCGTCCTCATCGGCTGGTTCGTGCTGCGTTATACCGTCTTCGGCCGCTTCGTCTTCGCCATCGGCACCAATGAAGAGGCCGTTCGGCTCTCGGGACATCAGCCGAAAAAATACAAGATCGCGGTCTTCACCATTTCCGGGCTGACCGCCGGCATCGCCGCCATGGTCTATCTGCTCCGCCTCAATGTCGGCAGCCCGGTTGCCGGCATCGGTTATGAGCTGAATGCCATCGCTGCCGTCATCATCGGCGGCACCAGCCTCTCGGGCGGCAAAGGCTCGATCATCGGCACGCTGGTCGGCGCCTGCATTCTGCAGGTCCTGTCGACCGGATTGCAGCTTCTCGGCGCCGACGACAATATCAAGCCGATCGTCATCGGCGCCGTCATCGTGCTTGCCGTCATTCTCGACAGCTATCGCGGCCGGCTGATGCGGATCCTCGAAACGCGAAGCCCTTGATTGGCCGTTGCGTTTGATATCTCTCCGACCTACATCTGTCCGGCATTCAGCGAGGGACGGAAATGGCCAAGATCACCAATGTAGCGGTCCAGATGGACCATGTCGCCGGCATCAATATTGCAGGTGACTCCACCTTCGCCATGAGCCTGGAAGCGCAAGTGCGCGGCTACAGGCTATTCCATTATACGCCCGAGCGCCTGAGTTTTCGCGACGGCAAGCTCTATGCCAGCGTCGAGCCGATGCTGCTGCGCGATGTCAAGGGCGATCACTTTGAACTCGGCGCGCCGGAGCGCGTCGATCTTTCGACCATGGATGTCGTGCTGCTGCGCCAGGACCCGCCCTTCGACATGGCCTATATCACTTCGACGCATCTGCTCGAGCGCATCCACCCGAAGACGCTGGTCGTCAACGATCCGGCCTGGGTGCGCAATTCGCCGGAGAAGATCTTCGTTACCGAATTCGCCGACCTGATGCCGAAGACGCTGATCACCAAGGATGCCGCCGAAATCCGCCGCTTCCGCGACGAGATGGGCGACATCATCTTGAAGCCGCTCTACGGCAATGGCGGCGCCGGTGTCTTCCATTCGACCCGCGACGACCGCAACCTATCGTCGCTGCTTGAGATGTTCGGCCAGCTTTTCCGCGAGCCCTTCATCGCCCAGCAATATCTGCCCGACGTGCGCAAGGGCGACAAACGCATCATCCTGGTCGACGGCGAATTTGCCGGCGCCATCAACCGCGTGCCGGCCGAACATGACAGCCGCTCCAACATGCATGTCGGCGGCCGCGCCGAGGCGACTGAGCTGACGCCGCGCGAACAGGAAATCTGCGACCGCATTGGCCCAGCGCTCAGAGAACGCGGCTTCCTGCTCGTTGGCATCGATGTGATCGGCGATTACATGACCGAGATCAACGTCACCTCGCCCACAGGCATCCGCGAGGTCAAGAAATTCGGCGGCGCCGATATCGCCAGTCTGCTCTGGGATGCGATCGAGCGCAAGCGCGGCTAAGCTTGGCGCGCGAGCCACCCGCGCCTGCTATGACCGGGCACAACTCCGGTCACAGTCTACATCTGACTATGTTCCCATCGTGTTCTTGTTTTATTCCTGTTTCCATGCCAGATTGCAACTGCTGGCCCGGAAGGGTTGCGGGCGGTATAAGAGTTTGCGGGCAGGGGGATGGGTTTATGGTCGCGCGTGTCAGTACGGTGGCATTTCAGGGCATCGAAGGTGTGCCGGTCGAGGTCCAGGTCATGGTCGCTCCCGGCAAAGTCGGCATGCAGATCGTCGGCCTGCCTGATAAGGCGGTGGCCGAAAGCCGCGAACGTGTGCAGGCCGCCCTTCACGCCTCCGGCCTGGCGCTGCCGGCCAAGCGGGTGACCGTCAACCTGGCGCCGGCCGATCTGCCGAAAGAAGGCTCACATTTCGACCTGCCGATCGCGCTGGCGCTGATGGCGGCGCTCGGCGCCATCCCTGCCGATGCGCTGGCGGAGTATGTCGTCGTTGGTGAACTCAACCTCGACGGCACGATTGCCGCCATAGCGGGCGCGCTGCCGGCGGCGATCGGCGCCAATGGGCTCGGCAAGGGGCTGATCTGCCCGGCCGAAAGCGGCGCCGAAGCCGCCTGGGCCGGCGCCGAGGTCAATATTCTCGCACCCCGCAGCCTGATTGCCCTTGCCAATCATTTCCGCGGCACGCAGGTGCTCACCCGACCGGAGGCATCGATCCGCGCCAATGCCGCCAACCTGCCGGACCTTGCCGAGATCAAGGGCCAGGAAAGCGCCAAGCGGGCGCTCGAGGTAGCAGCCGCCGGCGGCCATAATCTCTTGATGGTCGGCCCTCCCGGTTCCGGCAAGTCGATGCTGGCGTCAAGACTGCCGTCGATCCTGCCGCCGCTCTCGCCCGCCGAGCTGCTCGAGGTTTCGATGGTCCATTCGATCGCCGGCCAGCTCTCCGGCGGCAAGCTTTCCGACCGCCGGCCTTTTCGCACGCCGCACCATTCCGCCACCATGGCCGCCCTCGTCGGCGGCGGCATCCGCGCCCGGCCGGGCGAGGCCTCGCTTGCCCATCACGGTGTGCTCTTCCTCGACGAGTTTCCCGAATTTACCCCGCAGGCGTTAGATGCGCTGCGCCAGCCGCTCGAAGGCGGCGAATGCGTCATCGCCCGCGCCAATCACCGCGTCTCCTATCCGGCGAAATTCCAGCTGATCGCAGCGATGAACCCCTGCCGATGCGGCATGGCCGGCGAGCCCGGCCATACTTGCGCCCGTGGCCCGCGCTGCATGAGCGATTATCAGGCCCGCATCTCCGGCCCGCTGATGGACCGCATCGATATCCGCATCGACGTGCCGGCCGTCTCCGCCGCTGATCTGATCCGGCCGATGGCCGCTGAGGCCAGCGCCGACGTCGCCCGCCGCGTCGCCCGCGCCCGCGAGATCCAGCAGGAGCGCTTCGAGGCCGCCGGCGCAAAGGGCATCGGCACCAATGCCCGCTGCTCCACCGCAATGATCGAGAAACTCGCCGAACCCGATGCCGGCGGCCTGCAGCTGCTGCGCGACGCCGCCGAAAAGATGAAATTCTCCGCCCGTGGCTACCACCGCGTCCTCAAGGTCGCCCGCACCCTCGCCGACCTCGACGGCAAACCGACGGTCGGCCGCCTCCATCTCGCCGAAGCGATTTCTTACCGCATTGCAGGGGAGAGGTTGCCGGCGGCGGCGTGAGGATAGAAGCGAATTAGGAAGTAGCGAATAGCGAATAGTTAAGTGCCTTGCCCGTCACCAAGCAGGCCTTCATCCTATTCGCTATTCGCGCTATTCGCGCTATTCGCGCTATTCGCGCTATTCGCTATTCAGCTACCCAGCCCTTCAAACAGCGCCGTCGACAGATACCGCTCCGCGAAGGACGGGATGATGATGACGATGTTCTTGCCGGCGTTCTCCGGACGGCTGCCGACTTTGATGGCGGCGGCCAGCGCCGCGCCCGAGGAGATGCCGACCGGCACGCCTTCGAGCCTTGCGACCAGGCGCGCCTGTTCGAAGGCCTCGTCGTTGGTGACGGTGACGACCTCGTCGTAGATGCCGGTGTCGAGGATTTTTGGGGCGAAGCCGGCGCCGATGCCCTGGATCTTGTGCGGGCCGGGATTGCCGCCGGAGAGGATCGGTGAATCGGCGGGCTCGACGGCGATGATCTGGATCTCGGGTTTGCGGCTCTTCAGCACCTGGCCGACGCCGGTGATCGTGCCGCCGGTGCCGATGCCGGAGATGAGGATGTCGACCGTGCCGTCGGTGTCGTTCCAGATTTCCTCGGCCGTGGTCTTGCGGTGGATCTCGGGATTGTCCGGATTTTCGAACTGCTGCGGAATGACGGCGTCGGGAAGCGACCCTGCCAGTTCCTCCGCCTTGGCGATGGCGCCCTTCATGCCCTTCGGTCCCTCAGTCAGCACGAGCTCGGCGCCGAGCAGCGCCAGCATCTTGCGGCGCTCGACCGACATGGTTTCCGGCATGGTGAGGATCAGCCGATATCCCTTGGCGGCGGCGGCAAAGGCGAGCGCAATGCCGGTGTTGCCCGAGGTCGGTTCGATCAGCACCGTCTTGCCGGGCGTGATCTTGCCCTGCGCTTCCAAGCCTTCGATCATCGCCACGCCGATGCGGTCCTTGACCGAGGCGATCGGGTTGAAGAATTCGAGCTTGCCGATCAGATTGGCCACCACGCCCTTTTCCCGCGCCAGCTTGTCGAAGCGCACGAGCGGCGTATCGCCGATGGTCTCGGTGATCGAGGAATAGATGCGGCCGCGGCCGGGCTTGTGCGACATGGGTGCCTCCCTTTGAAATCCTGCTCCTGAAATCGAGGAGGAGAATAGGGTCAAAGGCCTGAAGAGGCCAGACCGCGTTCACCCCGGGGGAGCGGGGAGCGGAGAAAAAAACCTTTGAAAACCGGTTCTTGCCGAATGTTTATTTCAGGCAGCCCGGGTGGCGATGAAGGCTGCCGTGCCGGCCAGGATGCCGGCGGCAACCCGGTTCAGCGCCTGCAGCGCGCGCGGTCGCTTCAGCATCGTGCGGGCCCGCGAGGCCAGCAGCATATAGGGCACGAGCACGGTGATCAGCACCACGAAGGTCACCGCAAGCAGCATCGCATAGTCGCGCAAGCCGATATTGCCGATATCGATCAGCGTCGGCACCAGGGCGACATAGAACAGCATCGTCTTCGGATTGCCGAGCGTCACCAGCAGGCCGGAGAGGAAGGATAGGCCGATATTGCTGGATTTCTTCGCCGCGATGTCCTGCGGCAGCAGCCCGGTCGTCCAGAGTTTCCAGGCGATATAGCCGAGATAGAGGGCGCCGGCGATTTTGATAATGATGAACACTTCGGTGAAGGTCTGCGCGACGAAGGCCAGGCCGAGAATGACCGCTGTCAGATAGCTCATGTCGCCAAGCACCAGGCCGAGGCCCATGAAGAAGGTCTCGCGGAAATTCGAGCCGAGCGCGCGGGCGACGATCGCGGTAATCCCGGGTCCGGGGATGGCGGCTGCGATGAACAGCGCTCCGGCATAGGTGATCAGGGCGGTGAGGCTCATCTTTGATATCCACTGGATTGCGCGATCTCTCTATAGGCGCGCTTCACGCCGTCATCAATGCTTCGGCGCTGATCGGTCCATGACCATAAGGAATAGGTCTGCTGAACGATAAGCCACTTGGAAAGCGATCCGGCCTTGCTAGTTCTCTCTCTGCACGCGCGCCATCGGCACCCTTTGCGCTCCCCGAAAAGACCGATGGCGCCGTCGAGATTTTCATCACCAAGGAGAAAATGAATGTCCCCTACCTCAGCCGAGTCCCGCAGACTTTCGCCGCTCAAGACCCCTTCCACCCTGCCGACCAATGCCGTCACCGATATTTCGGCGGCGCTGACCGCACTGCTCGCCGATGTCTTCACCCTTTATATGAAAACCAAGAACTTCCACTGGCACATGTCCGGCCCGCATTTCCGCGACTATCACCTGCTGCTCGACGAACAGGCAGAGCAGATATTCGCCATGACCGACGACATTGCCGAGCGCGCCCGCAAGATCGGCGGCGTGACGCTGCGCTCCATCGGCCAGATCGCCCGCCAGCAGCGCATAACCGACAATGACGCTGATTTCGTCACGGCCGAGGACATGCTGTCGGAACTGCGCGAGGACAATGGCCAGCTCGTTTCGCTGCTGCGCCAGCTGCATGGTCTCTGCGACGAGCATAATGATGTCGCGACCGCCAGCCTGATCGAGAACTGGATCGACGAGGGTGAGCGCCGCACCTGGTTCCTGTTCGAAACGACGCGCCGCCAGAAGTAAGACCGGCAAACCGGCGTGCCGGCCATCGATGCCGGCACGCCAATGCATGTCATCCGGACGTGTGCAGCAGTTCCATGCGACGCGCTTCAGCTCTCAACTCTCCAGCGCCCGCGGCCGCAGCCATCTTGGGCTCCAGCCGAGGTTCATGCCGGCGGCGGCAAGCAGGATGATCGCCGCGCCCGCGATCTGCATCGGCTGCAGCGCGTGGCCGAAGGCCAGCCTGTCGACGAGGATCGCCGCGATCGGATAGAGGAAGGACAGGGCGCCGGTGAGATGCGTCGGCAGCCGCTGGATCGCGCCATAGAGCAGCACATACATCAGCCCGGTATGAACGACGCCGACGGTGATAAGGATCGCCCACGTCCCCACATCCGCGGGTGGATGCGAAAAGTCGGTCATCGGCGCCAGCATCAGCATGCCGGTCGCGACCTGGATTAGCGCGATAAGATGCGGCGGCGTGCCCTTCAGCCATTTCGCGGCAAGCGCTGCGAGCGCGTAGAAGAAAGCCGCGCCCAGCGCCATCAGGATACCGAGGCCGTAGCCGTCGAGCGCATCGCCGCTTCCACCTGGTTTCCCCTGCACGATCGCTATCATGCCGGCGAAGGCGAGCACCAGCCAGAACAGCTTGGTCGCGGTGATTTTTTCGCCGAGAAACAGCGCGCCAAGCACCAGCAGCATGAAGGGCTGGGTGTTGTAGACGGTCGTGGCGATCGAGATCGTCGCATGAGAGTAGGAGGCGAACAGCAGCAGCCAGTTCAAGACGATGGCGACGCCGCCGAAGACGGCGATGCCGAAGGTGCGCAGCGTGAGAATGCCGGGCCGCAGCAGCCCGAGGGCGCCGCAGATGACGAGCAGGGTGAGCGCGCCGAACAGGCAGCGCCAGAAAACCACGCCGCTGACTGGCTGGCCCGACATGACGACGAACCAGCCGATCGTTCCCGAGATCAGCATCGCTGCCGTCATTTCCGCTGTGCCTCTTTTGATGTCGCTGCTCATGATTGCCTCCATTGTTGGCATCAGAATATTGAAGTGGCCGGCAATAATATATAATGATAAGAAGGAGAATGATCGCTATTGCCTAATCATGATAGGAAAAGATGACGCCATGGCTAATGATGCGCAATCGCTCGACGATACCGATCAGGCCATTCTGGAAGCCTTGGCCGGCAATGCGCGCATCTCGCTGAAGGAGCTGGCGCAGCAGGTGGGGCTCTCTTCGCCGAGTGCTGCCGAGCGTCTGCGGCGGCTGGAGGAGCGCGGCGTCATCAAGGCCTTCACCATCGATCTCGACCCCGCCGCCGTCGGTTATCCCCTGCAGGCGATCGTCCGCGTGCGCCCGCTGCCGGGACAGCTGCACATCGTCGAGCGCATCATCCAGGAAATTCCCGAAATCGTCGAATGCGACAAGGTGACCGGGGAGGATTGTTTTATCGCTCGCCTGGTCATCCGCTCGATGGCGGAGCTCGACGGCCTGCTGGACAGGGTCGCCGAACGGGCGGAAACCAACACCGCGATGATCAAGGCCTCGCCCGTCAAGCGCCGCCTGCCGCCGCTGTCACGGAAAAAGTAAAGTCGGCAAACGAGTGCTTAAAGCGCGTCGCGATCTTTCAGATTCGCTCCTTGCGCTTTAACTCTTTGTTTTACGCATGTCGTTGCGGCAAAAGCGCTTCGCGCTTTGCCTGGGAAAACCGCTGCACACTTTTGCGCGACATGCTTTAGAAATCCGCCATCGGCGACAGCATTGCCGGAAAGTGCGGGGCCTCATCGCCGAGCCCGCGCAGCATCAGCACTGTGCCGCTTTCCACCGGCTGCGGCGTGCCCGCCCAGCCGAGCTTATCGGGACGGAAAAACACCTCGACGGCGGCCGAGGCAATGTCGAGCCCGCCGAGGATCGCGGCAAGCGCCGGGATCTCCGTCGCCACGACATCGAGAAGGCTGAAGCGGCCCGCCTCATCCATCTTCCAGGCGATCGCAGCCTGCTGGTCTTCCAGCAAGCTGACGTGAACATCGGCATTGAGCTGCGTATTGATGAGAAACATCGCGGCATTGATTGTCACCGAGAGCGAGGTCGAAACCGGGCTTCGCGCTTTCAGCAGCGATTGCAGCAGGGCAAGATCGTCGGCATTGCTCGGCGCAAGCAGCCGGGCGGGGCCGGCGAAAATCGAGGGGTCTGGTGCAACTCCCTCATATCGATACTGCGGTATCGCGCGAAAACCGTAGGCTTGGTAGAGCGACGGTTTGTCGGTGTAGAGGATGACGGCTTCAAAACCCTGCCGCTCGCACCAGTCGAGCGCTTTCACCGTCACGTCGCGGTAGAGCCCGCGGCCGCGCCATGGCGGCCGCACCGCACCCGATTGCAGCCCGGCGGCATGGACGATCCTGCCGTTGAGGACGAAGGGCAGCGCAAAGGCCGAGATATTGGCGGCAAGGACGCCCTCGGCATCGAACCAGCCGAACGGCATGCTGGTGGGATCGGGTCCGCCGAGCCGCTGCATTGGGCCGAGATCGATGCCGAAAATATCCTTGAGCAGGCAGACCAAGGCTGCCCAGCCGGCCGGGTCGCCGAAATAATCCTGCCGGAAGGTGAGGCCCGCGCTGTCGGGGGGCTTATTCATCACACGCCGGTAGAGCCGAAGCCGCCGGCGCCGCGCATTGTCTCGCTTGCCGCGGCACTCTCGGCGACCCGCGCCTGGGTCACCGGCGCGATCACCATCTGGGCGATGCGCATGCCGCGCTCGATAATGAACGGTTCGTCGCCGAGATTGGCGAGCAGCACTTTCACCTCGCCGCGATAGTCACTGTCGACGGTGCCCGGCGAATTCAGGCAGGTGATGCCGTGTTTGAAGGCAAGGCCGGAGCGCGGCCGCACCTGGCCCTCGAACCCCTCGGGGATCTCGAAGATGAAACCGGTTGGCACCAGCGCCCGTTTGCCGGGCAGCAGCGTCAGTGGTGCTGCCGCGTCGACGGCGGCGCGCAGGTCCATGCCGGCCGCCCCCTTGCTTTCATAGGCGGGCAGGTCGAGGCCTTCGCCGTTGGCCAGGCGGATGAGGTTCAGCGTCGGTCTCACATCGTGATGAATGGTCATGGCCCATTACTTTGCGCCCGGAGCGCCGAGGTCAATTGCAAAGCCGGGCTTTAATCGTTAGATACGCGGCAATTCCACAGGATTCACAGTATGGCCGAAAGTCTCGCCGAGGCGGTTTCCCGCCGCCGCACATTCGCTATTATCGCCCACCCGGACGCGGGCAAGACGACGCTCACCGAAAAGCTGCTGCTGTTCGGCGGCGCCATTCAGCTTGCCGGGGAAGTCAAGGCGAAGAAGGATCGCATACAGACGCGCTCCGACTGGATGAAGATCGAGCGCGAACGCGGCATCTCCGTCGTCACCTCGGTGATGACCTTTGAATATAACGACAATGTCTTCAACATCCTCGACACACCGGGCCACGAGGATTTCGCCGACGACACCTATCGCACGCTGACCGCCGTCGATGCCGCCGTGATGGTCATCGATGCCGCCAAGGGCATCGAGCCGCGCACGCTGAAGCTCTTCGAAGTCTGCCGCATGCGCGATATCCCGATCATCACCTTCATCAACAAGATGGACCGCGAAAGCCGCGATCCCTTCGAGATCCTCGACGAGGTGGAAGAGAAGCTGGCGCTGGATACGGCGCCGATCACCTGGCCGATCGGCCGCTCGAAGACCTTCTGCGGCTCCTACAATATTGCTGCCAACACGGTGCGCGGCTCGGATACCGAAATCGAGGGAACGCCGGTCAACGGCCCGCAGAGCGTTGCCGGCCGGCTGCCGGAAAACGAGCGCCAGGTCTTCGTCGAGGAGACGGAACTGGCGATCGAGGCCTGCCGCCCATTCGACCGCCAATCCTTCCTGGAAGGCCATATGACGCCGGTTTTCTTCGGCTCGGCGCTGCGCAATTACGGCGTTCGCGACCTGATCGACGCGCTCGGCGATTTTGCGCCGCCGCCACGCGACCAGGTCGCCGATACCAGGACGGTGCACGCGACCGACGACAAGATGACGGCCTTCGTCTTCAAGATCCAGGCCAACATGGATCCCAACCACCGCGACCGCATCGCCTTTGCCCGCATCTGCTCCGGCAAGCTCGAGCGCGGCATGAAGGCAAGGCTTGCCCGCACCGGCAAGCAGCTCGGCCTGACGGCGCCACAATTCTTCTTTGCCTCGCAGCGCCAGCTCGCCGACACCGCCTATGCCGGCGATGTCGTCGGCATTCCCAACCACGGGACGCTCCGCATCGGCGATACGCTGACCGAAGGCGAATCGCTGGTCTTCCAGGGCGTGCCGAACTTCTCGCCTGAAATCCTGCGCCGCGTGCGCCTGGAAGACGCGATGAAGGCGAAGAAGCTCAAGGAAGCCCTGCAGCAGATGGCCGAAGAAGGCGTCGTCCAGCTGTTTTCGCCGGAAGACGGTTCACCGGCGATCGTCGGCGTCGTCGGCGCCCTGCAGCTCGACGTCTTGAAGGAGCGGCTGATGGCCGAATACGGCCTGCCGGTCTCCTTCGAAACGTCGCGTTTCTCGGTCTGCCGCTGGATCTCGGCCGATCAGCCGGCCGATCTCGAAAAATTCCTCACCGTCAAACGCGGCGATATCGCCCGTGATCTCGACGGCGATCCGGTCTTCCTCGCCCAGGACGGTTTCTCGTTGCGCTACGAGTCGGAACGCCATCCGGCCATCAAGATGGTCGCCATCAAGGAATATCACGCCGCCAAGGCGGCGTGATACGGCTCTAGCCGGCAAGCCGTTCCGCCAAAAAATCGACGACGGCGCGCACCGCTGGCAGCTGGCCGCGCCGGTGCGGCATCAGGATCGTCGTCTCGATGCTGCCGGCCGTCCAGTCCGGTAGCAGCCGCACCAGCCGCATGGTCGCCAGCGCCTTCCGGCAGACCGATGTCGGCAGGCAGGTGATGCCGAGCCCGGCCGCCGCCGCTTCCATCAGCACATAGGGTTCATCCGCCGCCATCACGGACTGCAGTGTGACCAGAGCCTTTTCGCCGCTATCGCAATAGAGCCGCCATTGATTGTCGGTCAGGCTGGTCATGATCGTGGCATGTTGCGCCAGCTCTTCCGGCCTGCTCGGTTCGCCATGGGCGCGGATATAATCCGGCGACGCGAGAATGAAGAAAGGATGGCTGGCAAGCTTGCGCTGCACCAGCGCCGAATCCGGCAGCGGCGCGCGGTGACTGCGCAGCGCGATGTCGAAGCCTTCCTGGACGATATCGACGAAGCGGTCGGTCACATGAACGGAAAGCCGGAGCTTTGGATAGCGTGCCGCCAGCGCCGGCAGATGCTCCGTCAGGGTGAACTGCGCCGTCGGCACCGAGGCGGTCAGGCGAACGCTGCCGGCCGGTTCGGCCAGATGCCGCCGCACGATGCCCTCGGCCATCTCCGCCTCGATGATCGAGGCCTGGGCGTGCTGAAAGAATTCTCGGCCGAGCTCGGTCAGCGCGAAGCTCCGTGACGTGCGCTGAATCAGCCGCACGCCAAGCCGTCCCTCCAGCTCCGCGACCCGCTTGCTGACGGTCGATTTCGGAATGCCGAGATGTCTCGCCGCGGCCGTGAAACCGCCACTGTCGACCGCCTGCACGAAGAGATGCAGGTCGTTGAGGTTGAAAAGCGCCATGACCATCTTCCAGGATTATAGACATTGGGATGCATTTATAGCCTCTACCGCAAGATCGTCCACATCTGCACATTGATCGCGTCCAAACGGGCTCAATTCTGAAAGGAACGATTGATGTCACCCATATTGTTTTACGGCGTCCCGGAAGGCTGCTCCTTCGGCTCGATCGTCGCGCTGGAATGGTCCGGCCTGCCCTACCGGCTCTGCCGCGTCGAGATGCCGGAAATGGTCTCCAGCGATGAATACCTCAGGATCAACCCAGTCGGCGAAACGCCGTCGCTGTTGCTTGAGGATGGCAGGGTCATCAGCGAAAGCATGGCGATCCTCCAGCATATCGGCGCCCGCGCAATCGGCAGCGGTCGGGGTTTTGCGCAGGGGTCGGAGGATTTCGATCGCCTGAACCAGATGCTCGCCTTTCTCAACACCAGTTTCTTCAAGGCTTTCGGCCCGCTCTGGTATGCCTTCGAACACCCGCTGGAGCCGCAGCAGAAGCAGGCGCTGGCGGCCTATGGCATCGCCGCGGTCGAAAAGGCCCATCATACGCTGGAACGTCTGCTTGATGGCCGCGAATGGCTTCTCGGCAACGGCCCGAGCCTGGCCGACGCCTATTTCGTCGGGATCGCCCGCTGGAACGATTTTCACAAGGTCGTCGACCGGCAGCAGTTTCCCGGCCTGCATCGCCTCTATGAGCGCATGCAGCAGCAGCCGGCCGTGCGTTTCGCCCAGGCGATCGAGCACCGGCAGGAGGTTAAAAGCAGTGGCGGTTTCCTCGGCGAGGTCGATCTGACCGAAGCGCTCGGCCTGTTGAAGCAGGCGGCCTGAACCCGGTGGCCATCGCATCTCAGGGTGCGATGGCCGCTGCCCGAATAGTCTGCAGCCTAAACGTCCTTGCCGCGTTGGTCCTCGCGATCGGATCGTGGCAGCGGCTCGATATTCTCCACCCAGGGCAGGGCCGACCGGCACCATATCTGTTTCCTCGGTTTGAGGTCTCGCCGCTGATCGATGCCGCCGACGCGGATGCCGATCGCGCCGCCGTCGCCATCGGTGCGATAGAGCGGCGAGCCGCAATTCGGGCAGAAGAATTGACGGCTGAGGCGGCCGCTGTCGCCATATTTGCTGTAGCTGCGCGGTTCACCTGCTATGAGCGCGAAGCTTTGCGGCCGCGCCGGTGCGGTGATGCGATAGGCGGAGCCCGTCAGCCGCTGGCAATCGGTGCAATGGCAGATCGAGACCCGCTCCGGATCGATTTCCGCCTGATAGCGGATCGCCCCGCAATGACAGCCTCCGGTGATATGCATCGGCAAGTCCTCAAAGCATGTCGCAAAAGTGTACCGCGGTTTTGCGACGAAGACATGCGGAAAAACAAAGACCTGAAGCGTGGGCCAAGCGAATCTGAATGATCGCGCCACGCTTTAGTCTGCCGGCTGCGCGGCCGGGCGTGTGGCGTAGAAGGCCTTGGCATCCGCCGTGAAGGCGGCCCGCTGATCGGCATTCGTGTAGAACATATGCCCGCCGCGATAAAGTTTCAGCCCGACGCGGCCGTCGGTGAGCGAGGGCGGCAGGTGGTCGACCACATAGCGGCTGACGCCGTAAGGCGTCACCAGATCGCTGTAGCCATGCGCGATCAACAGGTGGAAGGCCGGGTTTGAGGCGAGCAGCTGCCGGATGTCGTCGGTGGCACTCGCCTGGAGGCGCGATCCGCCGCCGCGCCCGCCGCCCCATTCCCAGCGCCGGCTGATATCACTGTCGAGCAGCGAATAGGTCATCTCTGTTTTGAAGCCGAGGGCGTTGCGGGCGTAGTCGGCAAAGGCGCCGCCATAGGCGCGGGTGAAGCCGTCGAGGATGGCGTCGTCGCCCCGGTCGTAATCCGATTCCGGATAGGGATCGGGGGTGGCAAAGGCGGCGTCGTAGGGGCTCATCACTTCGCCGCTGCCGGCGGAGTGTTTGACGAAGGAATTGCCGAGGAAGCCGCGGTTGCGAGTGACGATATCCTCGGGGATGCCCGTCAGCCCTGCGATCCTGCGATAGAAGGCGGCCGCCTCGGCGCCTGTCGGCGGCGGACCGGCGAGCGTCGTCAGATAGTCGCCCAGCGCGAAGGTTTCGGCCTCGCGCTGCTTCTCTTCGTCAAAGGCGTTGTGCCGGTCGAGTTCGGCTGCCGCCAGCGACGGCAGCTCAAGTGCTGCGCCGAGCGCGAACTGGTCGGCATTGAACATCAACTGTCCCTCAAGCAATGGCGAAAGCATCACCGCGCCGGCGACGATGATGCCCTGGCTTTCCTGCAGCGTCGAAGCGACCTTGGCTGCGCGGAAGCCGCCGTAACTTTCGCCGAGAAGATATTTTGGCGAATTGGAACGGTTGTTGTGCGCGGCATAGAGCGCGATCGCCTTGGCAATGCTCTGGGCGTCTGAGTTGACATTGTAATAGTTGGAGGTGTCGTCGATCTTTGCGGTCCGGCTCCAGCCGGTGCCGATCGGGTCGATCAGCACGAGATCGGTGAAATCCAGCCAGCTTTGCGGGTTGTCGACCAGTTTCGCATGGGCGCCGTCACGGGCCTGAGGCCCGAAGTCGAGCACCTCAGGCCCGACCAGCCCGAGATGCAGGAAGGCGGACGCCGCACCCGGCCCGCCGTTGAAGGCAAAGGTCAGCGGCCGGTCCGGCCCTCCGTCTTTCGCGACATAGGCGGTGTAGAAGATCGCGCCGGTCTGCGCGCCGTCCTGGCCGAAGAGATCCAGCGTGCCGGCGGTTGCAGTATAGGCAATCTTTCGGCCGCCGATCGTCAGTTCGTGCTCGGTGACGGAATCGGCCGGCAGCAGCTTCAGCACGCCGTCGCGCGCACCGCTCTCGACATTCGCCCGGCCTTCGCCGTTTTCCTGCGCGGGGGAAAGGCCAGGAGCCAGCGACGTCGCAAGCGCGGCAAGCAGAAACAGAGTTCGTAAGCGCAAGATGTCTTCTCCGGCGGTGGATAATGCGGGCTGAGATAGCGTAGCATCCGCCGCCGGCGACCGGCATCAAGAGATGGTGATGGGCCGGTGAGGGCTCAGCTAGAGCATGATGCCGAAAAGTGTGAGCGGTTTTCGGACGACATCATGCTCTAACTCTTTAATTTAGAACAGGATTCAGATTTTAGGCCGACCGGGCCTAAAATCATCCTGTTCTAGCCTTCTCCACCGCATGGACGTTGATCTCGACCGACCGGCCGGCCTTCCAGCCGTTGATCGCGGCTCCGAGCCCGAGCGCGACGAAGAGGGCCGCACACCAGGAAAAGCTGCCGGTCCAGTCGCGGATGAGCCCGACGATAAGCGGGCCGATGGCGGCAAGCAGGTAACCGACGCATTGCGCCATGCCGGAAAGATGGGCGGCGACATCGGGATCGCGCGAGCGCAGCACGATCGTCGTCATCGCCGCCGCGATCAGCCCGCCTTGGCCGATGCCCTGCAGCACCGCCCACAGCCAGACGGTCGACAGCGGCGCAAACAGCAGGCCGAGCAGGGCGGTGACGGCGACACCGCAAAGGCTCGCATTGATCAGCCGCTGGTCTTTGCCGCGCACGGCGATATGCGGGACGATGAGGCAGGATGTTGCCTGCACCATTACCGACAGCGAGACGATCGCCCCGGCGGTGACGCCGTCGAGGCCGCGTTCGCGCAGGATCGGAACCAGCCAGCCGAAGACGCAATAGGCAAGCGCCGATTGCAGTCCCATGAACAGCGTCACCTGCCAGGCGAGCCGGTCGCGCCAGAGGCCCTCGACGCGGAAACCGTTTCGCCCGGCCTGCCTGCCGCTGCGCAGAACCTGCGGCAGCCAGAGCAGGCTGACGATCAAGGCGGGTAGGGCCCAGGCGGCTAGTGCGCCCGCAAGAGAGCCGCCGAGCGCGTGTTCGATTGGCAGTGTCAGCCCGGCCGCACTGGCCGCACCGGCGCAGAGCGCCATCGTGTAGAAGCCGGTCATCAGCGCGGCGCGCCCGGCGAAATCCCGTTTCACCAGCCCCGGCAACAGCACGTTGCCGACGGCAATGCAGGCGCCGGCCAGCGCAGTGCCGATGAACAGCAGCGGCACCGAGGAAAACCCGCGCAATGCAGTGCCGAGGGCCAGAAGCAGGATAACGCCGAGCAGCGTGCGTTCCGTGCCGAGGCGCTGGGCAAGACGCGGCGCCAGCGGCGAAAAGGCGCCGAGACAGACGACCGGAAGCGTCGTCAGCAGGCTGGCGCCAAGCGCGCTGAGGCCAAGCTCCGCGCGGATTTCCGGCAGCAGCGCCGAGGCGCTCGAAAAGACCGGGCGCAGGTTGAAGGCGATCAGCACCAGGCTGGCGCCGAGCAGGAAGCGACCTGCGGCGCCGCGCACCGGTGTTGCCTGTGGCGGTGGCAGGCTGCCGGCCTCGGCGTCGATCAACAATTCGTCGGTCGCGTCAAGCGCGGTGATGGCATCGGTGGACGGTGTGGTCATGACAGGATCATCCGGTCGAGGGCGGCAAGAACCGGCGCCATGAAGCGGCGCACCGCCGCGTCCGCTTTGTCGGGATCGCCGGTTTCGATGGCGTCGACGATATCGGCATGCGCTTGCATATCCGGTTCGGGAATATCCCTGCCGAGTGTGGCGGCGATGGTATCGGCGATCGAGGCCGAGAAGAAATCGTAGATCTCGATCATCGCCCGGTTGCCGGAAGCGGCGATGACGGCCTTGTGGAAGGCAAGGTCGCGCTCGATGAAGGCGGCCTGGTTGCCGCCGTCGTAATTGCCGCGTTCGGCAAGCAGCCGGCGAAGCTCGGTAACCGTCTCCGGTCTTTTGCGCACCGCCGTCAGCCGGGCGGCTTCGACGTCGAGCGCCAAGCGCGCCTCGAACTGGTCGCGCAGGCTGGCGCGCCGCGCCATCGTCAACGGCCGGCCGGCATCGCTGGTCGCGCGCACATAGGTTCCCGAACCCTGGCGGGTTTCGAGATAGCCTTGGGAGACCAGCACCCGCACCGCCTCGCGCACCGTGCCGCGGCTGACCGACAGCATGGCCGACAGCGAGGCTTCGTTGGGTAATTTCTCGCCGACCGCCCAGCGCTTGCCGAGAATGTCGCTGCGGATCGCCTCGACAGCGTCATCGGCGAGATTGGTCCTGCTGATTGCGTGCATCCCACTACTCATAAAGTCATCAGATGACTTTATGAGTAGTGGGATTTCGATTATCCGTCAACGGTCTCAAATCAGGGCAATAAAAAAGGGCCGCCTCGGCGACCCTTTCCATGAGTTTGGCCTCAAACGGGCCCGGACTGTCTATGCAGCCCCAGGAAGGCGGGGATTAGTGCGAGGGCTGCCTCGCTTTCATCAACTCTCCCATGCCCGTTAAGAGGTCCGAAATCTCATTAGACATTGGATCACCTTCCTTTCGTTCTGTTGCTGATAGCTCAAAGGTAGGCCGATTCTTCGCAGATGCAAGAGAGAAATGCGATCAATGCGCCGCCTTGATGAAGGTGCCGTTCTGCAGCTCGCGCATCGCCTGCATGATTTCCTCGCGCGAATTCATCACAATCGGGCCGTGCCATGCGACCGGCTCCTCGATTGGCTTGCCTGATACAAGCAGGAAACGGATGCCCTGGTCCCCCGCCTGCACCGTCACTTCGTCGCCGCTGTCGAAGACCACGAGCGTGCGGTTGCCGGACATGTCGCGAATGTTCAACTCCTCGCCGTCGACTTCCTTCTCGACGCGCACGCCGAAGGGTTTCGACGCATCGCGAAAGGTGCCGGAGCCGGCGAAGATATAGGCGAAGGCGTTGCGGTAGGTGTCGACCGGCAGACGCTTCTTCTTGCCGGGCGGCACCGAGACGTCGAGATAGATCGGCTCGGCGGCGACGCCGTCGACGGGACCGGCCTTGCCCCAGAAATCGCCGCAGATCACCCGCACGGCCGTGCCGTCATCATCGACGACGACAGGGATGTCGGCGGATTTGACGTCCTGATAGCGCGGCGCCGTCATCTTCAGCGAGGAGGGCAGGTTTGCCCAGAGCTGGAAACCATGCATGCGGCCGGCGAAATCGCCCTTCGGCATTTCCTGGTGCATGATGCCGCTGCCGGCCGTCATCCACTGGATATCGCCGGCGCCGAGCAGGCCACGGTTGCCAAGGCTGTCGCCATGCTCGACGGTGCCGGCAAGCACATAGGTGATCGTCTCGATGCCGCGATGCGGGTGCCATGGGAAACCGCGAATATATTCCGCCGGATTGTCATTGCGGAAATCGTCCATCATCAGGAAGGGATCGGTCATCGCCGGATCGCCGAAGCCGAACACGCGGTGCAGCTTCACGCCCGCGCCTTCCATGGTCGGTGTGGCGGTACTTTCATGTTTGACGGGGCGGATCGACATGGCGTCCTCTTGAAGGTTCAACTTGGCGGCAACTATAGCGGCCCGGCCACTAAGCGCGAAGCCTGTCCTGCGGACAACGCAGTGTTCACAAAAGAACACAGGCTTTCGCCGAATTTGAACATATGAAGCGCCACGAAACCGTCATCTTGCGCTTGCAAACCGCCGGCGCGTTAAGCTGTTATTAGCCGCGACGTCAGACAATTTCAGCATGCCCGCCGATGCGGCGGCGGGTCCCGGAGCAAGAAAGCCATGTGTCGCTGGGCAGCCTATCGCGGAGACCCTCTCTATCTCGAGGAACTGGTATCCTCGCCCGCTCATTCGCTGATCGAGCAATCCCATTGCGCCACCCGCGCCAAGACGGCGACGAATGGCGATGGCTTCGGCATCGCCTGGTATGGCGACAGGCCCGAGCCCGGCCGCTACCGCGATATCCTGCCGGCCTGGTCGGATTGCAATCTGAAGAGCCTGGCGCGGCAGATCCGTTCGCCGCTCTTCCTCGCCCATGTCCGCGCCGCCACCGGCGGCGGCACGCGCCGCGACAATTGCCACCCCTTCACCCATGACACCTGGTCCTTCATGCACAATGGCCAGATCTCCGGCTTCGAGCGCCTGCGCCGGCCGATGGAGGCGATGCTCGATGACGACCTGTTCAATGCTCGCGGCGGCACGACCGATTCCGAGCTGATGTTCCTGCTGGCGCTGCAGTTCGGCCTGCGCGAGGCGCCGGTCGCCGCAATGGCTGATATGGTCGGCTTCGTCGAGGACGTGGCCGAAAGCGTCATCGGCTCGATCCTGCTGCGCTTTACCGCCGCCTTCTCCGACGGCAACACGCTCTATGCGATCCGCTATGCCACAGATCGCAAGGCGCCGACACTCTATGCCTCTCCTGTCGGCGCCGGCTATTGCCTGGTCTCCGAGCCGTTGAACGACGATGTCGACGCCTGGGCTGAAATTCCGAATGGCAGTGCCGTCACCGTCGGCAAGAACGGCATCGACGTCGCTGACTTCCGGCCGGAAAAGCGAAGCGCCGCCAAGCCGCAGCGCGTGGCTATTCCGGCTTGAAGCGCTTTAGCTGAATTGCTTGGCGATCAGCGCCGCCAGCCTTTCGGCAACCTCTTCCTTCGCCAGGTCAGGCCATTGCTCGACGCCGTCGCGGCGAATGAGTTTGACGCTGTTGCGGCTGCCGCCCATGATGCCGGTGGCCGGCGAAACGTCATTGGCGACGATCAGGTCGGCGCCCTTGCGCTCGAGTTTCGCCTTGGCATTGCTTTCCACGTCCTGCGTCTCGGCGGCAAAGCCGATCACCAGTTTCGGCCGCATCGTATGATGGCCGACGGTTTTCAGGATGTCCGGATTCTCGGTCAGCGCCAGCGTCGGAATGGATTCGCCCGGATGTTTCTTCAGCTTCTGGTCGGCGGCCGAGGCCACCCGCCAGTCCGCCACCGCCGCGACCATCACCGCGATATCGGCCGGCAGCGCCGCCAGCACGGCATCGCGCATTTCCTCCGCCCGCTCGACATGCACGGTGTTGACGCCGACCGGGTCGGCGATCGTCACCGGCCCTGAGACCAGCGTCACCTCCGCCCCGAGCCTGGCAAGAGCGGCGGCGATCGCATGCCCCTGCCGGCCGGAAGAGCGGTTGGCGATGTAGCGCACCGGATCGATCGGCTCGTGCGTCGGTCCCGACGTGACTATCGCCTTGCGTCCCTTGAGCGGCTTTTCTCCGTCGTCGAGCATGGTTTCGGCGGCCGCGACGATCTCCAGCGGTTCCGCCATCCGGCCGAGCCCCGCCTCCCGGCTCTCCGCCATCTCGCCTGCCATCGGCCCGACGAAGCGGACGCCGTCGTCCCTGAGTCTTGCCGCATTGCGCCGCGTCGCCGGATGCGCCCACATGCGGGGGTTCATCGCCGGTGCGGCCAGCACCGGCCTCTCCGTCGCCAAAAGCACGGTCGAGGCGAGATCGTCGGCAAGCCCGTTCGCCATCTTCGCCAGCAGGTCGGCCGTGGCGGGGGCAATGAGCACGAGATCGCAGTCGCGCGCCAGCCGGATATGGCCGACATCCTGCTCATCCTGGCGCGAAAACAGATCGAGGAAGACGTGGTCGGCTGCAAGCGCGCCGACGGCCAGCGGTGTGACGAATTCCTGGGCGCCGTTGGTCATCACCGGCCGCACGCTGGCGCCGCGCTCGCGCAGCCGGCGGATCAGATCCAGGCTCTTATAGGCCGCGATGCCGCCGGAGATGATGAGGAGGATGCGTTTGCCGCTGAGAGCCATGGCTTTCTACCCGTCGCCTTTTTTTCGACCCTAAGCCTTTGGTGGACAACATGCAATCGCGGGACGGCACATCGCCGCGCTCGGCCGGTGCCGCCCCGTTCATGACGTCGGCCGTCATTCTCGTGGGCTCAGAGGTTGCTCATCCCGCCGTCGATCACGAGTTCGCTGCCGACGATATAGGCGGCCTCATCGGAGGCGAGAAAGACGATCGTTTTCGCGACCTCGCTGGGGTTCCCGAAGCGGCCGACGGGGATCTGCGACTGGATCTCGGCAGCCATCGCCTTGGATTGGGCTTCCGACGCCCCGAGCTTGCTGTAGAGCGGCGTGGCGATCGGGCCCGGGCTGATGGCGTTGACGCGGATGCCGCGACCGATGAGTTCGCCCGACAGCGTCTTTGCGAGCGTCAGCAATGCACCCTTCGTCAGTGAATAGACGCTGGAGTTCGGCATGCCGATATGGGCGTTGATGGAGGTATTGAGCACGATTGCGGCCCGGCTCGAAAAAATCGGCAGCAACGACTGGATCAGGAAAAACGGCCCCTTGACATTGATCGCCACCGACTTGTCGAAGGCGGCTTCGCTCCACTGTTCCAGCGGCCCGAATTCGGCGACACCGGCATTGACGAAGAGGATGTCGAGCGTGCCGAAAGCCTCTTTCACCGTATCGGCGACGGCCTTCTGGCCGGCCGCATTGCCGGCATCGGCCTGGATGACGATCGCTTTGTCGCCGAGTTCGCTACGGGCGGCTTCGACGCTTGCGGCGCTGCTGCCGGTAACGACGACGCGGGCGCCTTCGGCGATGAATTGGCGGGCGGTTTCGATGCCGATGCCGCTGGTGCCGCCGGTGATGAGGGCTGTCTTGTTCTGCAGTCGTGACATGATGACGTTCCTTTGATCGGATATTGTGGCCGGAGAAGGCGCGCTTTCATCCGGCGAATTGGGGAGCGCTTGGCTTTCGTCAGGTTCGGGTGATCGACGCGCCGCCATCGACCAGCGAGGCAGTGCCGGTGACGAAACTCGCATCGTCGGAGGCGAGGTAGAGAACCGAGCGGGCCAGCTCCTCGGGCGCTGCGACACGCTTCAGCGCATGCAGATTGGTGATGAAGGACTGCTTGTCGGAGGTGTCGTTCATCTCCCGATACATGTCGGTGTCGACGGCGCCCGGCAGGATGGCATTGACGCGCACGCCCTGCTGTCCGTATTCGGCCGCGAGCGCCTGGGTCAGGCCGATCAGGCCGGATTTGCTGGCGGCATAGGCGGCGACGCCGGGAAAGGCGAAGCTGTAACCGACGAAGGTCGAGGTGAAGATCACCGAGCCGCCGCCATTCCCCACCATTTCGCCGATCTGGTGCTTGGCGGCGAGGAAGGCGGCGGTCAGATTGATCGCCAACGCATCGCTGAAGCCTGCTTCCGAAACGCCGGTGCTCGGGCCGGCCTCGCCGAGTGTGCCGGCATTGTTGAAGGCAATGTCGAGCTTGCCGTAATGGGTCACGGCGGCCGCGACCAGCGCCTTGTGATAGTCTTCCGACCGGACGTCGCCGGCCACGGCGACAGCATCGCCGCCTTCCGCCTTGATCTCCGCGACGAGACTGTCGAGTTCGCGCTCGCGGCGGGCGCCGACGACGACCTTGGCGCCCTCAGCGGCGAAGAGCTTTGCCGTGGTGCGGCCGATGCCTGAGCTTGCGCCGGTGACGATTGCGACCTTGTTGTTCAAACGGTTCATGGTCTCATTCCTGTTCTTGATCCGAGGCGGCCCCTGCCGTCCCTTCCGTTGAATGGAAGATGGCATTTTCCGTTCGTTCGGATTAGTCTCCAGATCATGGAATTCGAATTCGGAAAAGCCGAACGATGATCAGAATCGAAGGTATAGCGGCTTTTGTCGCCGTCACCGAGGCAGGCTCGGTCAGCGAGGCCGCCCGGCGGCTGCGGCTCTCCAAATCCGTCGTCAGCGAAAGGCTGGCCGAGCTGGAGAAGTCGCTCGGCGGCATGCTGCTGCACCGAACGACGCGCAAACTCACCTTGACCGAGGATGGTGCGGTCTTCCTGGAGCGGGCCGGTCGCATCGTCCGCGAGATCGAGGAGGCTGCCGCCGACATGGCCGAGCGGCGCGGAACCCTGTCGGGGCCGATCCGCATTGCTGCACCCGTCACCTTCGGCCGCATGCATCTCGGCCCGGCGCTTTATCCCTTCCTCGCCGAACATCCGGAGATCGAACTGACGCTCGATATCGACGACCGGCGCGTCGATGCGTCCTCGGACGGCTACGACGCGGTCATCCGCAACGGCCCGATCGCCGATAGCCGGCTGGTCGCCTGGAAGCTCACCCGCAGCCGCCGCCTCCTCTGCGCGTCGCCGGCGTATCTCGCGCGTGCAGGAATGCCGGCGTCGCTGGCGGATCTCAGCAGCCATCGCGGCATCTTCTACACCAATCGCGGCGTTGCCGACTGGCGCTTCCAGACGCCCGACGGTGCGATCGTCGTCCGCGCGAAACTGGCGCTCGGCATCAACAATGGCGACATGCTTCGTGACGCTTCGATTGCCGGTCTCGGCATCGCGCTGCTGCCTGCCTTCATTGCCGGCCCGGCGATCCGCGAGGGCCGGCTTGCCGAAATCGATGTCGGCCACAGGCCGGAGGCCGAATTCATCTATATGGCCCATCCAGAGGGCCGCAATCCCTCGGCCAAGCTCCGCGCCATTGCCGATCACTTGAAGAAGAGCTTCGGCGATCCACCCTATTGGGATCCGGCGGGTTAACGCATGAATTCCAAGGCTCATCAGGATGAACATATGCCGCCGTCAGCGCACGCCGCAAAGACCGTGATCGCAGCAGAAAAGCATTATTTGACGCGCGACTCCGCCGCCTATCGCCGCGCCAGTCTGGCGCTTTTCCTCTCCGGCTTTTCCACCTTCTCGCTGCTCTATTGCGTCCAGCCGCTGCTGCCGATCTTCTCGCAGGAATTTGCCGTCAGCCCGGCCGAAAGTTCGCTGTCCCTCTCGCTCTCTACTGGCTTCCTGGCGGTCGCCATCATCTGTGCCGCCGCGGTTTCGGAAGGTCTCGGCCGCCGCAGCCTGATTGCGCTATCGCTGGTCGCCGCCGCATTGCTGACGATTGCCACCGCCTTCGCTCCGGATTGGCACCTGCTGCTCGTCATCCGCGCCCTGCAGGGCCTCGTTCTCGGCGGCGTGCCCGCCGTCGCCATGGCCTATCTCGCCGAGGAGATCGACCCGCGCGGCCTTGGCGCCACCATGGGCTCCTATGTCGCCGGCACGGCCTTCGGCGGCATGTCCGGCCGCGTACTGACAGGCATCTTCGCCGAATATCTTACCTGGCGCCCGGCGCTTTTCATCATCGGCGCCATCGGCCTTGCCGCCGCGCTCGGCTTCATCGCCCTGCTGCCGCCGTCAAGAAATTTCGTCCGCCGGCCGGGCTTCGACCTCAACTTTCATCTCAAAGCCTGGCTCGGCCATCTCAAAAATCCGGCGCTGCCCTTCATCTTCGCCGTCGCCTTCCTGGCGATGGGCTCCTTCGTGACGATCTACAACTATGCCGGTTTTCGCCTGGTGGCGCCGCCCTATGGCCTCAACCAGACCGAACTCGGCCTGATCTTCACCGTCTATCTCTTCGGCATCGGCGCTTCTTCGATCGGCGGCCTGCTCGGAGATTGGATCGGGCACTTTCGCGTGCTTCTCTTCAGTCTGGCGCTCACCGCCGCCGGCAGCGCGCTGACGCTGTTTGCCCCGCTGCCATCGATCATCCTCGGCATCATCGTGCTGACGACCGGCTTCTTCATGAGCCACTCCATCGCCAGCGGCCTTGTCGGCAAGCTGGCGCATGGCACCAAAGGCCACGCCTCGTCGCTCGATATGCTGGCCTATTATGTCGGCTCCAGCCTCATGGGCTCGGCCGGCGGCTGGTTCTTCGCAGTGGAAGGCTGGGCCGCCGTCGTTATCTTCACGCTTGCCATGCTGGCGCTGGCCTTTATCTCCGCCTGTGTGGCGCAACATTTCGCGAGGAGCAGAGCATGATCCGCATAGACCGTCTCGACCACCTCGTGCTCACCGTCGCCGATATCGAAACGACCTGCGATTTCTATTCCCGTATCCTCGGCATGTCGGTCGAGGTGTTCGCGGGAGACCGCAAAGCCCTGAAATTCGGCCGCCAGAAGATCAATCTGCACCAGGCCGGCCACGAATTCGATCCCAAGGCGAGACATCCGACCCCTGGTTCCGGCGATCTCTGCTTCATCGCCGAGACGCCGCTTGCCGACGTCATCGCCCATCTGCAGGCGTCGGGCGTTGTGATCGAAGAAGGGCCCGTCGAACGCACCGGCGCCACCGGACGTCTGCGCTCGGTCTATTTCAGGGATCCCGACGGCAATCTCATCGAAGTTTCAAATCTGATCGACTGACGCTCGATTTGGCCAATACCCCGACTCAACCAAGCTGAATATAGGGCACGTCCTTCTTCGCCACCTCGTCCAGCGCTTCCTCGTAACCGGCATCGGCATAACGCATGACGCCGAGGGCGGTGTCGTTGGTCAGCGCGTGGTCGAGCCGTTCGTCGGCGCCATCCGTGCCGTCGGCGATGACCGTGACGCCGCAGCTCGTCATGTAGCCGGCATAGCCGCCGCCGCCGGAATGGACGACGACGAGGTCGGCCATCGAGGAGCAGAGCATCATCGCATCGATCAGCGGCCAGTCGGCGATCGCATCCGAGCCGTCCTTCATCCGTTCGGTCATGATATTCGGATGCGCCATGGCGCCGGCATCGAGATGGTCGCGGGAGAAGGCGACCGGGCCTTTGAGTTCGCCATTCGCAACCAGCGTATTGACGCGCCGGGCGAGTGCCGTGCGTTCGCCGTGGCCGAGCCAGGCAATGCGCGCCGGCAGCCCTTCGAATGGCACATGCTGGCGCGCCAGCCGGATCCAGTTGGTGATGATCTTGTTGTCGGGGAATAGTTCCAGCAGCAGGTCGTCGATGCGGGCGATATCGCTCTCCTCGCCCGACAGCGCCATCCAACGGAACGGCCCGATCGCCCGGGCAAACAGCGGCCTGAGATAGGCTTCGGTGAAGATCGGAATGTCGAAGGCATTGGTGACGCCGCCCTCTTTCGCCTGGGTGCGGATGAGGTTGCCATTATCGAAAACTTCCGAGCCCTTCCTCTGGAATTCCAGCATCGCCGTCACATGGTCGACGATCGAGGCGCGGCTTGCCGCCATCAATTGCCCCTGGCCGTCGTCGCGCAGTCCCCTGACCTGCTCGAGGCTCATGCCCTTCGGCACATAGCCATAGACGAGGTCGTGTGCCGAGGTCTGGTCGGTGACGATGTCGGGCACAATGCCGCGCCGGGCAATCTCCGGATAGACCTCGGCCGCATTGCCGACGAGGCCGACGGAAAGAGCCCGCTTCTCCTTCACCGCCGCATTGATCATCTGAAGGGCGCTATCGAGATCGGGTGCGATTTCCTGGAGATAGCCGATCTGCTGGCGCTTGCGGGCCCGTTCCGGGTCGATATCGACACAGAGGATCGCCGCCCCTGCCATGCGACCGGCGAGCGGCTGTGCCCCACCCATGCCGCCAAGGCCGGCCGTCAGCACGAAGCGGCCGAGGAGATCGCCGCCGAAGCGCCGCTCGGCAATGCGCATGAAGATCTCGTAGGTGCCCTGGATGACGCCCTGGCTGCCGATATATTGCCAGGCGCCGGCCGTCAGCCCGCCCCAGCAGATCAGCCCCTTGCGCTGCAGCTCGTAGAACACTTCGGCCTTAGCCCATTGCCCGACGATGTTGCAGTTCGCCATGATGACCAGCGGCGCTTTGGCGTGAGTTCGAACGAGCCCGATCGGCTTGCCGGACTGGATGAGCAGCGTCTGGTCCTCCTCCATCTCGGTCAGCGCCTTGACGATGCCCTTGTGCGCCGCCCAGTTGCGGGCCGCCTTGCCGAGCGCGGCATAGACGATCAGGTTTTCGGGATCCTCACCGACGGACAGCACGTTTTCGAGCAGCCGCAGCAGCGCTTCCTGCCGCCAGCCCTTGGCACGCAAGTCCGGCCCGCCGGGAATGGGAAATTTCGGATGACGTGGATTGGCCTTCGGCATCGTGGATTCCTCGTTGGTTATCCTCCCTTCTTCCCAGGCGAGAAGGGAATGGCGTTATTTGCCCGGCAGCGATTCCACATAGGCGAGCGCCGCATCGAGCAAACGCCGTCTGAGCGCATCGTCGCCGTAGACCGCAGCCGTCGCCCGCACCCAGCCCTGCATCACACGCTCGCCCGAAAGCATCTGGATGACGCCCGGCAGCGCCAGCGCCCAGCCGTCATTGCCTCGGCCGAGACGGACCAGCATGCCGTCACTGCGCGCGCAGCAGAGAAGATTGCCGTTCAGCAGGAAGGCCCGGCCGCCGAACATCGATTTTTCGCTGAAGCCAGGCCGATCGCCGAGTTCCTCGCGCAGCAATTCTTCCAAGCCGGGATCGCGCGTCATGGTTCAGGCCTTCGTTTCCAGTGCATAACGGGCGATCTCGATCCCCATCGCCTTTTCGACGACGGGATAGACTGTGGGATCGAGCACGCTTGCCGACAGCGGTATGAGTTCCTTTGGAACACGCAGGATGAAGACATGCATGCCCTCCTTGAGCTGGCCGACGCTGAGCGGTTCGCCCTCGGTTGACAGGGTAGTAATGACGGCGGGGAAGGTGGCAAGCCGCATGCCATCCGCATCGTCCACCGCCATATATTCATTCATCACATGCAGCCTCACCGATTTTTCGCCCGGACCGACGGTGATCGTGCCGATGTCGAAGGCTTCCTTGGTGTAGACGACGTCCTTGCGGGTGATGATGCCCTCGGCGAGGATATGCCCGCCCGTCGTCTTGCAGATGGCGTCGATGACATCAGATCCGCCCTTCCTCTCCGCCGCAATGATCGCCTCGCCGAGCGCAAGCGCCATCGAGATGCCGCCGAGTGCGGCATGGCTGCGCACATAGGAGGCTCTCAGCGGATTGCGGCAGCTGGCGATGAAGCCGCCGGATTGATCGGCGGCGGCGCGCAGCACCGGCGAGATCTTCGCGGTCGCGCCCTTGACCACCAGTTCGATATAGCGGTTCTCGGACCGATTGCCGCCGACGGCGGTCTGGATCATCGGCTCCGGTGAGCCGGCCATGCCGATCGAGCCCATGTCGCCTGTGGGGTGCGCACGGATATCGCCGACCGCGTCGACCACCTTGGTGCCGAGGATTGCCGACGGCAGCCAGCCGTTCAGCGTCGAGGATTTGCCGTTCTGGCCGATGATCAGCCCGGAGAGCCTTTCGCCCAGCGCCTCCTGCAGGAGCTGCACGGCCTTGACATAATCGATGCCCTGCATCTCCCAGGGCGTAGTCGAGGCCGGCGCACCGATCGCCGCCGCCGTCGCGATCCAGTCCTCGTCCTTCAGTTCGTCGATCGAGACCAGCTCCGGCTTGCCGATGGTGACCGCCGCCAGCCCGAGCATCCGCCCGTGATCGGCCCAGCCGCCGCCGCCGGCGGCATAGACGGAGCCGCCCTTGACGGCCGCTTCCACGTCCTTCTCAACCAGTATGCGTCCCATCCGGCTTCTCCTGGTTCGAATTTCTGTCCATCTCGCGCACCGCCTCGAACAGCACGGCGGCGCCGAGCGCGACGTCGTCATTGTCAGCCCATTCGTCGGGGCAATGGCTGCGGCCGTCCCGGCAGGGCACGAAGATCATCGCCGCTGGCGCCACCTTGGCGATCCAGGCCGTATCGTGCCCTGCGCCGGAGGCCATGCGGCGATGCTTGGCGCCGACGCGCTCGCAGGCGGCCTCCAGCGTCGACAGCAGCCCGGCATCACCCGGGGTCGGCAGATTGTCGGACACCCGGTTCGGCGCCTTGATCGTCACGCCATAGGCGTCCGCCAGCTTTTGGACATGGCCGTCGAGCCAGCGACAGAAGGCCTCCATGTCGGCGCGGATCTCCGCGCGGCCATCGATCAGCAGCACCACCTTCGACGGCACGACATTGGCCGCATTCGGCTCGATCCGGAACTCGCCGACCGTCGCCGCGAAGTGGCCTGGTGTTTTGGCAAGTTCGGCGGCGGCGTTGCGGATGTCGAGCACCAATTGCGAGGCCGCCACCAGTGCATCCGCCCGCCGGTCCATCGGCGTCGTGCCGGCATGGTCGGCCCGCCCCTCGACGGTGATCTCCAGGCGGGTGATGCCCGAGATCGCGGTGACGATGCCGATATCGGCTTTTTCGGCTTCGAGCACCGGCCCCTGTTCGATATGAAGCTCGAGAAAGCCTGCCAGATCGGGCCGCTTCTGCTGCGCCAGAACGTCTGGACTGCCGCCCACCTCGGCGATACCCTCGGCAAGCTCGCGCCCGTCGCTGACGCGCGAAAGCCAGGCTTCCGGCAATTGCCCGGTCATCCCCCGGCTGCCGATGCAGGATACGCCGAAGATGCTCACCTCCTCGGCAAGGAAATCGACGATCTCCAGATCGTGGTCGAGCTCCAGGCCCTGATCGTGCAGTGCCCGCGCCACCTCCAGTGCCGAGATCACCCCGGCAATGCCGTCGAAGCGGCCGCCATCCGGCACCGTGTCGGAATGCGAACCGACCATGATCGTGCCGAGCCAGGGTTTGCGGCCGGTGCGCCGGCCGATCAGATTGCCGGCGGCATCGATCCGCGTTTCCAGTCTTGCCGCCTTCATCCGCGCTTCGATATAGGCCCGGCCTTCGAGAAAGAGCGGCGTGAAGGCCCGCCGCGTCCACGGATGCCCCGGCTCGGTGATTGCGGCCAGCGCCTCGATATCTCCAGCGATCCGGCCGGCATCGACGGGAAGATTACGGCTCATGCACCGGCTCCCGCGATAACCTGGCGCGGCAGCGGCCTCACGAACCGTCCGGTGCGGGGCTCGGCGAGCACCTTCCCGCTCTCGGCGATCTTTTCGCCGCGCAGATATGTGGCCGCAACGGTCCAGGGCAGGCGGATCCCATTATAAGGGCTCCAGCCGACGACGTTGTTGCCGCTTGCGGCGGCGTCATAGACGCTCTCCCGCGGCTCCAGCACGACGATATCGGCATCCTTGCCGGGGGTCAGCGCCCCCTTGATATGGTCGAGCCGGAAATGCTTGGCCGGGTTTTCCGCCATCAGCTTGGCTGCCCAAGTGAGCGGAATGCCCCGTTCGACGGCGCCTTTGATGAAAAGCGGCACCATCACCTCGAGACCGGGAACACCGGAGGCATTGGCGAGCATGTCGGGATTGGTCTTGCGGTTCTCCGACCAGCTGACGTGATCGGTCGAAACCAGCCAGACATCGCCCTTCGCCACTTTCCGCCAGAGTTTTTCCACCTCGGCGCGCGGCCGTACCGGCGGATTGATCTTTGCCTTGCCGCCGAGGCGCTGCACGTCATTCTCTTCGTCGAGCGTCAGATAATGGATGCAGCATTCGACCGTCGCGGCAAAGCCGTCGCGGCGATAGGAACGCGCGATGTCGTAGCCGCGCCCGAGCGAGCAGTGCACCACATGCGCCGGGCAGCTGGTCGCAGCCCCCGTCTCGAAGATCGTGTGCATCGCCAGGAGTTCGGTAATCGCCGGCCGCGACAGGCCGTGCGCCCGCCAGTCGGTGATGCCGCTCGCCTTCACCTGCTCCATGTAGGTGCGTACCGCCTCGTCGTCCTCATTGTGCACGCCAGCCGTCAGCCCCGTCGGCGCGATTGCCGCAAAGCAGGCGTCGAGCAGAGCCGGCGGAATGCGCGGAAAACGCTTTGGGTCTGTGCCGAAGGTCGAGAATTTGAACGCCGCAACGCCTGCTTCGACCATCTCGGCAATCCGCGCGGCGCCTTCTTGCGGATCGACCGTGCCGTAAAGCGCGAAGTCGACGCGCGCCTGCGGGCTCGCATGGTCGATCTTCCGTTTCACCGCCGCTGCCGAGCAGACGAGGTCGCCCTCGTCATAAGGCATGTCGATGATGGCAGTCACGCCGCCGGCGGCTGCCGAGCGCGTCGACCAGATGAAATCCTCCTGGTCTTTCTGGGACAGCGAATGCACCTGCGCGTCGATCGCGCCGGGCAGGATCAGCGCTTTGCCGAGCAGATGCCGCTCGCGCGCCGCAGGCGGCACGCCGAGGCCGACCTCGGCAATGCGGCCGTCACGCACGGCGACATAACCCGCTTCGACAATGCGGTCCGGCAGCACCACTGTGCCCTGCAGAACGAGATCGAAGTCCATGACGCTTCCTCCCTAAGCTGAGATCAGAGTGCCGGTGCCTCGTGGCGGGCCAGCCGCTCCTCGATGCGCTCCAGCGAGCCGAGCGCGAAGAAATCGTCGAAGGATGCGATCGGAACTTGCTCGGTCAGCCTGGAGACGAAGTCGTCCGAGCCGAGTTCCTCTTCGATCGCCTCCACCTCGGCCGACAGCGGCCGGTCGACCGTATAGAAATCCGCATGTTTGCGCACCACTTCGTAGAGCATGGCGGCGACGCCCTTCGGTTCGTCGCCGAGAATGTCGATCGCCTGGGCAGACAGCAGCGCCTCGAGGGCTGCGAGACGCTTCAGCGCCCGCATCTGCCGGTCGAAGCGCTCGATGACCAGCGGCAGGAAGGCTGCCTCATCCTCCAGTCCGGCCGCCACCACCAGCGACTGTGCCGATACGGGATTGGACATCGACAGCACGCGCGAAAAAATCTCGCCGGCAAGCTTGATGATCGGCCCGAAACCGGTGGCGATCCGCCCCGGCGGCACGAGATTGACCGGCAGGTCGCGCCGCTGACCGTTGCCGAGAATGACACAGCGGTTGAAGGCATTGCGCGCCGCATGCGCCATGCAGAGTGCCGCCGATTCGAGCAGGATCGTCACATCGAGCGGCAGCGACCCGCCCGAGGTCATCACCCGGCCTTCGACGACGACCGGATTGTCGTCCGAGCGGCCGGTGGCGGCAAGGATCTTGTGGCCGGTCGACAGCAGGTTTTCGATCACCGCGCCGAACACCTGGGCGATCATCCGCAGGCTGAGCGGGTCCTGAACATGCGTTGCAACCGGCCAGTTCCAATCGTCGGAGGCGTTGCAGAGCCAGGCGCCGATCAGCGCCTCGCGCGCCGTGCCGACATGGCGGACCGCCTTCCAGGGATCGCGGGACGCGCCGAGCGCGCCGGCCGCCATCATCGCCGTCGCCAGCAGGATGCGGATCGAGGCGGCGGCATTGCGCGTCGTTTCCGCCGCCGCTGCAAAGCTCACCGCATTGATGCTGAGCGAGGCGAGGCTGTCGCGCGGCGCCATCCGCACCGGCTCCAGCCCGGCTGCCCGGAAAGCCTCTGCCGCCTGCATCCGGTTGCCGCGATAGACCGCTTCGCCGACGCCGGTCAGCACCGCGCCGATCTGTCCCATCAACCCGATATCCGCACAGCCGATCGAGCCGGTGCGGCGCACGACCGGGATGAGATCGGCCTCGAGCATCCTGATATAGGCCTGGATCAGCTCCGGCGTGCAGCCGACCTGGCCGGTCAGCGCCGTATTGACGCGGATCGCCATGGCATTGCGCACGACATTGCAGGAAAAGGGTGTGCCGGTGCCGAAATGATGGGCGCGCACCAGGCCGAGGTTGAAGGTATCGAGTTCGTCGGCCGACCACTCCACATCCTTCATGGCGCCGACGCCGGTCGTCGCGCCATAAACGGGCATGCCGGAGGCGATGGCCTCCTCGACGACCTCACGGGCGATTGCGATGCGGGCCATGCCGGTCGCCGACGCCGAAATCGTCGCTTTGCCGGCACCGATCGTCACCATCTCGGCAAAACCGAGCGGCCGTCCGGAAAGTTCGATGCCAGGGCGTTCGTGCTGCATGTGCCATATCTCCTAAACAGTGAGACTAAGCGGCCCTTCCGTCACATGGGATATCCTAAATGCCGAACACAGCATGTTTTTGACAGGCGGATCAGCTCACCATCCAGGCAATATAGAGAAGCGTCAATGCGATGACCCAAAGCGCGATCCTGGCCGAGCGGTTATGCCGCGCCTCGGCCTTGCCGATCGCCTCCGCCGTCTGCGCGTCGAAGCGCAGCCCATGTTCGCTCATTTGCAGGAGCTGGTGGTGAAATTTTTCCGTTTTCGCTGCGATTTCGGGCACGGCTTCGGCGAGTTTGACCGCCGCCTTCAGTCCGTCCTTGATATCGGTGGCGATCCGCTTCGGGCCGAGATTGGTGCGGATCCAGTCGCCGACAACGGGCTCGGAGGCCTTCCACATGTTGAAGCGCGGGTTGAGCATGCGCGACACGCCTTCGACCACGACCATGGTCTTCTGCAGCATCACCAGCTCCGGCCGTGTCGCCATGTCGAACAGTTCGGTCACTTCGAAAAGCAGCGTCAGCAGCTTGCCCATCGAGATCGTCTCGGCCGGCTGTCCGTGGATCGGCTCGCCGATTGCCCGGATCGCCTGGGCAAAACTCTCGACATTGTGGTGTCCGGGCACATAGCCCGCCTCGAAATGCACCTCGGCGACGCGGATATAATCGCGGGTGATGAAGCCGTAGAGGATTTCGGCGAGGAACCGCCGCTCCTTTTTACCGAGGCGTCCGACGATGCCCATGTCGACGGCGACGATCATGCCGCCCGCATCGACGAACAGATTGCCCGGATGCATGTCGGCATGAAAGAAACCGTCGCGCAGCGTGTGGCGCAGGAACGACTGGATCAGCGTATCGGCGAGCAGGTTGAGATCGTGGCCGGCGGCGCGCAGGCCCTCGACATCGGACATGCGCGTGCCGTCGATCCATTCCATGGTGATGACGTCGCGTCCGGTGCGCTCCCAGTCGACCTTCGGGACGCGGAAGCCCGGGTCCTTTTCGGTATTCTCGGCGATCTCGGAAAGGGCGGCCGCTTCCAGGCGAAGATCCATCTCCACCTTCGTCGTCTGCTCCAGCGTCTTCGTCACCTCGACCGGCCGCAGCCGTCGGCTGGAGGCCAGGAAACGCTCCTGCATACGGGCGACGAGATACATCGCCTCGATGTCATGGGCAAAACGCTGGCGCACGCCCGGCCGCACGATCTTGACGGCGACCTTCTTGCGGCCCTCTGATGTCTCGACCTCGGCCGGATGCACCTGGGCGATCGAGGCAGCGGCGATCGGCTCGCCGAAGCTTGCATAGAGTTCGCCGATCGGCCGCCCGAGCGAGCCTTCGATATTGGCCTTGGCGGCAGCCGAGGGAAAGAAGGCCATCCGGTCCTGAAGCTGCGACAGGTCGTTGGCGAATTCGACGCCGACGACATCCGGCCGCGTCGCCAGGAACTGGCCGATCTTCACATAGGAGGGACCGAGCCGTTCGACGGCCTGTGCCAACCGGTCGCTGCGCTTCTGATGCCGCGCCTTGCTGCGCTCGAAAATCGTGACGAAGGATTTGGCGAGTGCGACCGGAGGCGGCAGGCCTTCGGACGGAAGAGCCGACACGACGCCCTCACGCACGAGCACCCAGCCGACGCGCCAAAGGCGGAAATAGGCCCCGAATGTGCTCATGCTGCCATACCCCGCCGGACGAGGTTCGTGTTTTCTTCCCTCATTCCCTCAAAGCTTCCAGCCGGAATGCAGCGCGGCAATGCCGCCGGTATAATTGGTGTAGTTGACGCGCGAAAAACCGGCCTGGCGGATCATTGCCGCGAAATTCTCCTGGTTCGGGAACTTGCGGATCGATTCCACCAGATACTGGTAGGGTTCGGCCTCGCCGGTGATCGCCTTGCCGAATTGCGGAATGGCATTGAACGACCAGGCGTCATAGATCTTGTCGAGCAGCGGCATATCGACTTCGGAAAATTCCAGCACCAGCAGACGTCCGCCGCGCTTCAACACCCGATAGGCCTCCGACAGCGCCGCATCGATCCGCGGCACGTTGCGGATGCCGAAGGCGATTGTATAGGCGTCGAAGCTGCCAGCCTCGAAAGGCAGTTCCTCGGCATTCGCCTCGACGAAGGTGAGATTGCCGGAAAGCTTCTTCTTTTCCGCCCGCTCGGCGCCGACGCCGAGCATCGAGCCGTTGATGTCGAGCACGGTCGCATGCGCCTGCCGGCCCGAGGCCTCGACGATACGGAAGGCGATGTCGCCGGTGCCACCGGCGACATCGAGCACCTTGTAGCCCGGCTCCTTGCGCGGGTTCAGCGCCGAAATCATCGCATCTTTCCAGGCGCGGTGCATGCCCATCGACATGACGTCGTTCATGATGTCGTAGCGCTTGGCGACCTTGTGGAACACCTGGTTGACGAGGCCCTGCTTCTCGCCGTCAGACACCTCACGGAAGCCGTAGGAGGTCTCCATGCCGCCATCGGCGGAAGTGCGGCTTTCTGACATCAGGCTGCTCCATTCCTTAAGATTCGGGCGCGGCGGCCATAGCGAAAGACCGCGCGCGACGTTATCACAGGGCCGCACTCTCCGCGGCACACTGGCGCTATAGCGCACATCGTCGTCGGTTGAAACACGTTAGATATAGATGGGTTAAGATGCCGGAATTGCCAGAAGTCGAAACGGTGAAACGCGGCCTGGCGCCGGCGATGGAGGGGGCTCGCATCGCCAGGCTGGAGCTGCGCCGCGGCGATCTGCGCTTCCCCTTTCCCGACGCTTTCGCCGACAGGGTATCCGGCCGCACCATCGTCAGCCTTGGCCGCCGTGCCAAATATCTGCTGGTCGATCTCGACGACGGCAACACGCTGATTTCCCATCTTGGCATGTCCGGCTCTTTTCGCATTGAGCAGGGTGCCATCTCCGGCGCGCCGGGTGAATTCCACCATGCCCGTTCGAAGGACGAGAAGCACGATCACGTCGTCTTTCATCTGGAAGGTCAAGGCGGTCCTCGCCGCGTCGTCTACAACGACCCGCGCCGTTTCGGCTTCATGGATATGGTGGGGCGCGCCGATCTTGCCGCCCATCCGTTTTTCCGCGATCTCGGCCCGGAGCCGACGGGAAACGAGCTTGGGGCAGCTTTTCTCGCCGAACGCTTCCGGGTCAAGGCGCAGCCATTGAAGAGTGCGCTGCTCGACCAGAAGAACATTGCCGGTCTCGGCAATATCTATGTCTGCGAGGCGCTGTGGCGCGCCCATCTTTCGCCGATCCGCGCCGCCGGCACGCTGGTGACGGCAGTCGGCCGGCCGAAAGAGCAGCTCGACCTGCTCGTTGCCTCGATCCGCGACGTCGTTGCCGATGCGATCGCAGCCGGCGGATCGTCGCTTCGCGATCATATCCAGACCGACGGATCGCTCGGCTATTTCCAGCATTCCTTCTCCGTCTATGATCGCGAAGGTCAGGCTTGCCGCACGCCCGGCTGCGGCGGTACGGTCGCCCGCATCGTCCAGGCGGGCCGCTCCACCTTCTATTGCGCCACCTGCCAGAAGTAAGATCCGGAACCGGGAGAACAGCATGGCCTACGAGACCCTGATCGTCGAAACCCGAGGCAATGTCGGCCTCGTCACGCTGAACCGACCCCAGGCGCTGAACGCGCTGAATTCCATCGTCCTCAAGGAATTGAGGGAGGCCTATGCCGCCTTCCATGCCGACGAGGCGGTCGGCGCGATCGTGCTCACCGGTTCCGAGCGCGCCTTTGCCGCCGGCGCCGATATCAAGGAGATGCAGCCGCTCGAGTTCGCCGATATCTATAAGAGTGATTTCATCAGCGGCTGGGATGACGTCGCCAAGGCGCGCAAGCCGGTGATCGCCGCCGTCAGTGGGTTTGCGCTCGGCGGCGGCTGCGAGCTTGCCATGATGTGCGATTTCATCATCGCCGCGGAGACGGCGAAGTTCGGCCAGCCGGAAATCACCCTCGGCGTCATTCCCGGCATGGGCGGCTCGCAGCGGCTGACGCGCGCCGTCGGCAAGGCGAAGGCGATGGATCTCATCCTGACCGGCCGGATGATGGATGCCGCCGAGGCCGAACGATCGGGACTCGTTTCGCGTGTGGTGGCGCCCGAGCGTCTCATCGACGAGGCGCTGGCGGCGGCCGAAAAGATCGCCTCGCTGTCGCGCCCCTCGGTCTTGATGGCCAAGGAGGCTGTCAACCGCGCATTCGAGACGACGCTGGAGGAGGGCTTGCGCTTCGAGCGCCGGCTGTTTCACAGTCTCTTTGCCACCGACGACCAGAAGGAAGGCATGGCGGCCTTCGTCGAGAAGCGCAAACCGGCTTTTACGCACCGTTGAGTGCTTTTAGGCGGTTCCAGCCGCAAAGCTTGAAAATCCGCGTTGACGTGGGCCGGCTTTAGAGTTATATGCCCGCCCACGGTTCGGAAAGCCGGTTTGGTTTTCCGCGATTGCTCCCGAATTGCTGGATTTTGTGGCCGCAGGGCCCGCGGTAATAGCGGAGTTTGTTCGAATTCTTGAGAGAGGCATCCATGGCCAATACAACTTCGGCGAAAAAAGCGACCCGCAAGATCGCCCGCCGTACCGACGTCAATAAGGCTCGTCGCTCGCGCGTTCGTACTTTCGTTCGCCAGGTCGAAGAGGCCATCGCATCCGGTGACGCCGCCAAGGCGAAGGAAGCTTTCCTGGCTGCTCAGCCCGAGCTTGCCCGCGCCGCCAGCAAGGGCGTGCTGCACGCCAACACGGCATCGCGCAAGGTCTCGCGCCTGGCCGCTCGTGTGAAGGCTCTTTCGGTCACTGCGACCGCGTAATCTTCCATTAACGGCTTCCTCGTTATGATTAGCCCGGTAATTTTACCGGGCTTTTTCGATTCAACCGATCAGCCCCTGTATGGTTAATCTCACGACTGTTTCGTGTCAGCGCCATGACAGGAAAAATTGTTCAAAAACAAAGACTTGCGCAAGGATGCTTTCACGCTGCGCGACTCTGCCCCAAGCTTCCGGGACCAGGGGGGAGTCAAGAAGATTATTATTTTTTTTCTTTCCCTGCGTGTCAAAATAGCCCGAACGGGGAATCTCCTTGATTCAAAAGCGATTCTTTTTTGACGCTGGTGTGACGCCCGAAAAGGGCAGGCGGAGTCAATGGCCGCTTGTTAATTTTGCGTAAAATTCATCGTTGATATTGCCTTTTGATCCTGCCTAAATGGCCTCCAACAAGGGGCGCGGACATCACCTGCAGAGGCTCGGTCTTAACTGCCACGTCGGCAGGGCGATAAGTGCGTGCCATTTGTTACGGAGCCTTGCGCTTCCGTTTTTTCAAGCACTCGACGGATTTGGGCCGTAACGTGGCTGTTACGGGCAGGGATGTTTTGTGCCTTCAGTGGCCACACGTTTAAGGCGAGGCCGCCGGGGAAGGTTAAAGTGATATTGCGTTCGGGCTGATCGGTCGAAAACGAGGATCGACCGCCAGCCTGGCACGGAAAGCCGATGAAGGTTGCCGCATGAATGCGGTTCCTGCAACGGAATTTTGTGCCGGTCCCTTCGGGGGCAGTGTTTGAGTGAACCGGCAGGTGAGCGGCTTCATGAGGATGCCGTCAGCCCGCCAAAGCGGGGAATGATCGGGCGGCTATTTTAGCGGAAGCCGCCCGGTGGAATTGAAAGGCGGCATTATGCAGATGAATACGATGACGACGGGCGGGCCCGACAATGGGGATGTGGCACCGCAGACGTTTGGCTCCATTCGCCTCGACGTGGGAGAAGCAAAGGCGGAAATGAAGCACAGCATCTTGTTTGAGCGCGTCAGCGCGCGCTTGAAGGCCCAGGTTGGTCCTGACGTCTATGCCAGCTGGTTCGCCAGGCTGAAGCTGCATTCGGTATCGAAGAGTGTGGTGCGCCTTTCGGTTCCCACCACCTTCCTGAAGTCGTGGATCAACAATCGTTATCTCGATCTCATCACCGGCCTGTTCCAGGCCGAGGATCCGGAAATTCTGAAGATCGAAGTCCTGGTGCGCACGGCAACGCGCAGCAGCACGAAGGCACTCGATGAGGCGGCCCAGCCCGAGCCGGTCGCTGCCCCCCAGGCGCGCCGTCCCGCAAGTGCCCAGCCGGCCGGCCAGGCCGTCCAACAGGCGGTTTCCTCCGTTGCTGCGGCAAGGCCCGCAAGCTTTGGTTCGCCGCTCTTCGGTTCGCCGCTCGACAGCCGCTTCACCTTCGACACCTTCGTCGAAGGCAGCTCGAACCGCGTCGCGCTTGCAGCGGCGAAGACGATCGCCGAAGCCGGTTCCGGCGCCGTGCGCTTCAACCCGCTCTTCATCCATTCGACGGTCGGCCTCGGCAAGACACACCTGTTGCAGGCAATTGCCAATGCGGCGGTGCAGAACCCGCGGGCTCTGCGCGTCGTTTATCTGACGGCCGAATATTTCATGTGGCGCTTCGCCACCGCGATCCGCGACAATGATGCGCTGACGCTGAAGGATTCGCTGCGCAACATCGATCTGCTGATCATCGACGACATGCAGTTCCTGCAGGGCAAGATGATCCAGCACGAATTCTGCCATCTCCTCAACATGCTGCTCGACAGCGCCAAGCAGGTGGTCGTCGCCGCCGACAGGGCGCCCTGGGAGCTGGAATCGCTCGACCCGCGTGTTCGCTCGCGCCTGCAGGGCGGTGTCGCGATCGAATTCGACGCGCCGGATTACGAGATGCGTCTCGAAATCCTCAAGCGTCGCCTGGCGGCCGCCCGGCTCGAAGATCCGTCGCTGGAAATTCCGGCCGAACTGCTCCAGCACGTCGCCCGCAACGTCACGGCCAGCGGCCGCGAACTCGAAGGCGCTTTCAATCAGCTGGTCTTCCGGCGCTCCTTCGAGCCGAACCTGTCGATCGAGCGCGTCGACGAGCTGCTCGCGCATCTCGTCGGCTCCGGCGAGCCCCGCCGTGTGCGCATCGAGGACATCCAGCGCATCGTCGCCAGGCACTACAACGTCTCGCGCCAGGAACTGGTCTCGAACCGCCGCACCCGCGTCATCGTCAAGCCGCGCCAGATCGCCATGTATCTGGCGAAGACGCTGACGCCGCGCTCCTTCCCCGAGATCGGCCGCCGTTTCGGCGGGCGCGATCACACGACCGTGCTGCATGCCGTGCGCAAGATCGAGGAGCTGATTTCGGGCGACAACAAGCTTTCGCACGAAGTCGAGCTGTTGAAGCGGTTGATTAACGAATAATCGCCCGATTTTCGCAAAGCTTTGGCGGCTGGAAGCGATTCCGGCCGTTTTCTTTTATGAGCTTTTTATTCTATACCTCCGGCCTCCCAGTGCCTGTCGCTCAAAACGGCGGCGGTATTGGAGGGACGATACAAGATGAAGAAGCGCCGAATGGCGCGTGGGAGGAATGAATGAGTTTCGAAAAGATCGCCGTTCTCGGCCTGGGCAAGGTCGGACGGCTGGCGGCGACGCTGTTGCATGAAAGCGGCTTCGAGGTCATCGGCGTCGATGCGCAATTGCCGTTGAGCGACGTTCCCTTCAAGTGCCGCGCCGGCGATATTTCCGACCCGCAGGTGGTCGGCGAGCTGCTGTCGAATGTCGAGGCGGTGCTCTCCTGCCTGCCTTACCATCTGAACATCGAATTGGCGCGCGCCGCCCATCTGGCCGGCATTCATTATTTCGACCTGACCGAAGACGTTCCCACCACCAATTTCATCATCGAACTATCAAAGACCGCCCGCGGCCTGATGGCGCCGCAATGCGGCCTGGCGCCGGGTTTCGTCGGCATCGTCGGCGCAAGCCTTGCCGACGGCTTCGATCGCTGCCGTTCGATCCGCATGCGCGTCGGCGCCTTGCCGCAGCATCCGACCGGACTGCTCGGCTATGCCTTCAACTGGTCGCCTGAGGGCGTCGTCAACGAATATCTGAACGATTGCGAGGTCATCGAGGGCGGGGTGCGCAAGCTCGTCTCGCCGATGGAATGGCACGAGACCGTCTATGTCGGAGGCGTCAAGCTCGAAGCCTTCACGACGTCTGGCGGTCTCGGCACGATGTGCGACACGATGCTCGGCAAGATCGACAATCTCGATTACAAGACCATGCGGTATCCCGGCCATATGGAGCTGATGAACTTCTTCTTCCACGAGCTTCTGATGCGCGACAAGCGCAAGCTCGCCGGCGAGATCCTGACCAATGCCAAGCCGCCTGTTGAAGACGATGTCGTCTATGTCCACGTCGCCGCCGAGGGCACGGAGAACGGCAGCCTGCGCCGCAAGGAGTTCGTCCGCGCCTATTACCCGATCGAGATTGCCGGCGCACGCCGCACGGCGATCGCCTGGACGACGTCGGCCTCCGTTGTTGCCGTCATCGAAATGGTCCGCGACGGCCTGCTGCCGGCGACCGGGTTCCTGCACCAGGAGCATATTCCGCTGGAGATGTTTTTGAAGACGCCGACCGGCAGCCTGTTCAAGGCGGGCGCCACCGGCCACGGCTGAGAAATGCTTTCCGGCGCGGCCCGCGATGTCGGCCGCGCTGGACCAATGCATTGCGTGGGCGTCAGCAGGCGAGATCGGCGACGACGGAATCGAGGATCAGCATGCCGGACGGCGTGCAGCGCAGGCGTGAATTGCCGATCCGCTCGATGAATTTGTGTTCAAGCAGGAATTCCTCGCGTTTCGGGTCGAGGTCGCGGCCGGAAAGCTGTTGCCAGCGGGCAAGATCGACGCCCTCCCTGAGCCGCAGCCCCATCAGTAGCAACTCGTCGGACTGTTCCTCGTAGCCGAGTCGTTCCTCATCGAGAATGCCGTGGCCGTCACGTTCGACCATGTCGAGCCAGGCTTCCGGCTTGCGCTCGGTCGCCGTCGCGAGCTTCTCCGGGCCACGCGTCAGCCGGCCGTGGGCGCCCGGGCCGATGCCGGCATAATCGCCGTAGCGCCAATAGGTCAGGTTATGCCGGCTTTCCGCACCCGGCCGGGCGTGATTGGAAACCTCATAGGCGGGCATGCCTTCGCGCGCCGTAATCTCCTGCGTCGCCTCGTAGAGCACTGCCGATTGCTCGCCATCCGGCACGACTAGCTTGCCGGCCTTATGCAGGCCGTAGAAGGGCGTGCCTTCCTCGATGGTCAGCTGATAGAGCGAAAGATGGTCGACCGCATAGGAGATCGCCTCCTTCAGCTCCTTTTCCCATTCCTCGACCGTCTGCTGCGGCCGCGCGTAGATCAGATCGAACGACATGCGCGGAAAAATGTCGCGCGCCAGCCGGATCGCCTTCAGCGCGTCGGCGACGTCATGCAGCCGGCCGAGGAATTTTAGATCCCGGTCGTTCAGCGCCTGCACGCCGAGCGAGACGCGATTGACACCCGCCGCCCGGTAGCCGCGGAAGCGTTCGGCTTCGACGCTCGAAGGATTGGCTTCCATGGTGATCTCGATGCCATCTGGCACATGCCAGTGCCGCGCAATGCCGTCGAGAATGGCGGAGACCGTTTCCGGTTTCATCAGCGAGGGCGTGCCGCCGCCGAGGAAGATGCTCGTCACCGTCTTCGGCCCGCTCATCGCCCGCACCGTCGCCATCTCCTTCAGGAAGGCCGCCGTAAAGCGCTCCTGATCGACCGGCTGGTGGCGCACATGGCTGTTGAAGTCGCAGTAGGGACACTTCGCCGCGCAGAAGGGCCAATGCACATAGACGCCGAAGCCGGGCTCGCCGGTATCGGGCAGCAGCGCGGCGTCGCGCGAAAGGCTTGGCGTGTCGAAATTGTCCACGGAGTGATCCTATGCCTCCAGGCAGGTTTCGACAAAGAGTTTGAAGGCGCGGGCCCGGTGCGACAGCGCCTGCGGCTTGCCGGCGCTCCAGCCGTGTTTTTCCTCGCTGCTCATTTCCCCGAAGGTGATGTCGTAACCCTCGGGCTGGAAGACCGGATCGTAGCCGAAGCCCTGGGTGCCGCGCGGCGGCCAGGCGACGCTGCCTTCCACCTCGCCGCGAAACAGCTCCGTGTGGCCGTCCGGCCAGGCAAGGCAGAGCACGCTGACGAAACGCGCGGTACGCTGTTCCGGCTTGGTCGCGCCGGCATCCTGCAGCGCCTTTTCCACCTTGGCCATCGCCATGTCGAAATCGCGCGTGCCGTCTGATGTCTCCGCCCAATTGGCGGTGTAGACACCGGGGTCGCCGTCAAGCGCATCGACCACCAGCCCGGAATCGTCCGAAAGCGCCGGCATGCCGGCGGCATTGGCCGAGGCGACCGCCTTGATCGTCGCATTCTCCTCGAAACTTGTGCCGGTTTCCTCCGGTTCGACGAAATTCAGCTCGGCAGCCGATCTGGCGGTGAAGCCGAGCGGTCCGATCAGTTCCTGGATCTCGCGGATCTTGCCGGCATTGTGGCTGGCGACGACGATGGTCTTCGTTTCAAGCTTGCGCATTCAGATGTCCTGTTCGATGCCCCAGATTTTCGCCTCCGCGCATTCCAGGCTGTTGCCCTCAGGATCGCGGAAATAGATCGAGCGGCCGCCATTCGGCCAGTGCACTTCGGATTCGATCGCCACGCCGGCCGTTCTCAGCCGTTCGGCCATCGCATCGATGTTGCGGCCGGACACCCGAAAGCAGGCATGGCCCTGTCCGGTCGTGCCGTGCGGCGGCACCTGCAGGGCATCCCGCGCCGGCGGCTTCACCGTTTCCTCAGGATTGAAGATCAGCAGAACGCCGGGGCCGCAGCGGAAGAAGACATGCCGGTTGGCGGCGCGGGCGATCTTTTCAAGTCCGAGAACGTCTTCGTAGAACGTCTCGGCCTGATCGAGATCGCGTGCATAGAGCGCCGTTTCCAACATGCCTTCCAGCATGGGGTTCATCCTTCGACGGCTTGCTTCTGCAGCGCGACCAGTTCGCCGATGCCGTTTCTGGCAAGCTGCATCAGCGAGGTGAATTCGCCCTCGCTGAACGGTGTGCCTTCGGCCGTGCCCTGGATCTCGACGATCCCGCCGGTGCCGGTCATCACGAAGTTGGCATCGGTCTCGGCCGAGGAATCTTCGAGGTAATCGAGATCGATCACCGGCTGGCTGGCGAAGATACCGCAGGAGATGGCGGCGACATGATCCTTCAGGACCCGGTCGACCTTGATCATGTTGCGGCTTTCCATCCATTTCAGGCAGTCGTAAAGGGCGATCCAGCCGCCGGTGATCGAAGCCGTCCGGGTGCCCCCATCGGCCTGGATGACATCGCAATCAAGCGTGATCTGCCGTTCGCCGAGCGCCTGCAGGTCGACGACGGCGCGTAGCGACCGGCCGATCAGCCGCTGGATTTCCTGGGTGCGGCCGCCCTGCTTGCCGGCGGCGGCCTCGCGCTTCATGCGTTCACCGGTCGCCCGCGGCAGCATTCCGTATTCGGCCGTGACCCAGCCCTTGCCGGAATTGCGCAGCCATGGCGGCGTCTTTTCTTCGAGGCTGGCCGTGCAGAGCACATGCGTATCGCCGAATTTTACCAGGCAGGAGCCTTCCGCATGCTTGGAAAAATTGCGCTCGAACGAGACCTTGCGCATCTGGTCGATTTTTCTGCCTGAAGGCCGCATTCTTATCTCCTGGGGTTTGTTGACCGCTTCTACGATTGGCGGCGCTCATTTGCAAATTCCCTTTTGCCACGGCTGCGAGTTTGACTTACTTTCGGGAAATATCATCAGCGCGGGTTCGAGAGGTTCATGGGCATCAGGTCGACATCGGTTTCGGATGCCGTTGCTGCGCTCGACGAGCGCTCCAGGGAAATTTTTCGCCGCATCGTCGAGGGTTATCTGGAGAGCGGCGAGCCGCTCGGTTCGCGCAATCTGTCCCGCCTGCTGCCGATGTCGCTGTCGCCGGCCTCGGTGCGCAACGTCATGAGCGATCTCGAGGATCTCGGCCTCATCTATTCGCCGCATACCAGCGCCGGCCGGCTGCCCACCCAGATAGGCCTGCGCTTCTTCGTCGATGCCTTCATGCAGGTCGGTGATCTCTCCGCCGAGGACCGCGCCAATATCGATCGGCAGGTGCGGGCCGAAAGCGGCGGCAATCCGGTGGAATCGATGATGAACGAGGCAAGCCGCATGCTGTCCGGCATTTCGCGCGGCGCCGGCCTGGTCATCACCTCGAAAAGCGATCCGGTGCTGAAACATGTCGAGTTCATCCGGCTTGAACCGACAAAGGCGCTGGCCGTGCTCGTCGGCGATCACGATCAGGTGGAAAACCGAATCATCGAGCTGCCGGCGGGGGTCACCTCCTCGCAGCTGGCGGAGGCGGCTAATTTTCTCAATGCCCACATGTCCGGCCAGACCCTGCCGGAGCTCCGCAAACAATTAAGCCAGCTGAAGGATAACGTCCGTCACGAGCTCGATGCCCTGTCGCGTGATCTCGTCGAGCGCGGCATCGCTGTCTGGGCCGGCAGCCCGGACGAGGGAAAGCCGACGCAGCTGATCATCCGCGGCCGCGCCAACCTGCTCGAAGGCCTCGCCGGCGCCGAGGATCTCGACCGGCTGCGCCTGCTGTTCGACGATCTCGAAAAGAAGGACAGCCTGATCGAGATCCTCAATCTCGCCGAAACCGGTTCGGGCGTGCGTATCTTCATCGGTTCGGAAAACAAGCTCTTCTCGCTGTCAGGCTCCTCGCTCATCGTCGCGCCCTATCGTGACGATGACGATCGTATCGTCGGCGCCGTCGGCGTCATCGGTCCGACGCGGCTCAATTATTCCCGCATCGTGCCGATGGTGGACTACACCGCCCAGCTCGTCTCCCGCCTTTCGCGCAATCCCCTTTGATGCCGCTTTGACGTCGCAGCCCTTCAAAGTTCGACAGCGTCCGTTGGGCATCTGACGAGAGTGGCGCTGTACAGGCGCAGAATTTTCGCTTCTTTGTCACGCAGACTTGATTTTTTTCGGTCAAACCTCGATATCGGGCGCATCTGAAGACACCAACCGGAGACCGTCATGACCGATGACACGACGAAAAACGGACCTGACGCAACTGCGGCCGATGCCGCAGCCGACGCTGCCGCCTACGTCGAGAACGATATTGCGCAGGAAGAGGCCACCCAGCCGGACCCGCTCGAGCTTTTGAAAGCCGAAAACGGCGAACTGCGCGACCGCTATCTGCGCCTTGCTGCCGAGATGGACAATCTGCGCCGGCGCACCGAGCGCGAGGTCAAGGATGCCAAGTCCTATTCCGTCGCCGGTTTTGCCCGCGACATGCTTGCCGTCTCGGACAATCTGCGCCGGGCGCTGGATGCCATCCCGCCAGAGCTCAAGGACGCGGCCGATGCCGGCCTGACGACGCTGATCGAGGGTGTGGAGATGACCGAGCGCGCCATGCTGTCGGCTCTCGAACGCCATGGCGTTCGCAAGCTGGAGCCGGTCGGCCAGAAGTTCGACCCGAATTTCCATCAGGCGATGTTCGAGGTGCCGAACCCCGACGTGCCGAACAACACCGTCGTCCAGGTCGTGCAGGCAGGCTTTTCCATCGGCGAGCGAGTGCTGCGCCCAGCCATGGTCGGCGTTGCCAAGGGCGGCCCGAAGCCGGCCGAAGCCGAGACCAATTCGGTCTTCGACGAGAAGGACGCCTGAGGTTGCCGTTGTCCTCTCTTCAAGAGACGGACATCCAAAAAATCAGATGCGGGCGAAGCGTTCGATCAAAAGATCGAAGAAGCCGTCCGCATCGACGTGGCGCATGACTTTCGCATTGCGCTTGCGCTCGGTGACATGCCACCAGTCGACGACGGTCATGCCGGCGGTGAGTTCGGAGTGAACCTCGATCTCGACATTGCAGTCCCGGCCGTTGAAAAGCTCCGGCTTCAGGAGGTAGGCGACGACTGTCGGGTCATGCAGCGGCCCGCCGTCGGAGCCGTATTTCTCGATGTCGAACCGCTCGAAGAATTCCAGCATCTCGACCATGGCCTTTGCCGGCGCCGTGCCGATCTCGGCCATGCGCTTGACCCGGTCCTTGCGGGTCAGCAATTGGTGCGTCACGTCGAGCGGCATCATCACGATCGGGACGCCCGAGCGGAAGACGATATCGGCTGCCTCGGGGTCGACATAGATGTTGAATTCGGCCGCCGGGGTGATGTTGCCGCCCTCGAAGAAGCCGCCGCCCATCATCACCAGTTCGCGGATGCGCGGGGCGATATCGGGTGCTTTCTGCAAGGCCATGCCGATATTGGTGAGCGGCCCGAGCGTGCAGAGCGTCACCGTGCCTTCCGGCTCCAGGCGCAGCGTCTCGATGATGAAGTCGACGGAATGGCCGGGCTGCAGCGCCATCGTCGGCTCGGCGAGATCAGGACCGTCGAGGCCGGTCTTGCCGTGCACATGTTCGGCGGTCACCAGCTTGCGGGCAATCGGCGCGTCGGCGCCGGCGAAAACCTTCGTCTCCGTCCGGCCGCAGAGCTCGCAGACGATGCGTGCATTGCGGCTGGTGAGCGAAAGCGGCACGTTGCCGGCGACCGTGGTGATCCCCAGTACCTGCAGCTCCTCGGGGCTGCCGAAGGCCAGCATGATGGCGGCCGCGTCGTCCTGGCCGGGATCCGTGTCGATGATGATCTTTCTTGCGTTTGCCATCCGATGCACCGTTTTCTTCATTTCTCGTCACAAATCGGCACATTCCGCGCCGGCACGTTTTGATGCGAGGCAGCAGGCGCTTTGTCAAGCAGCCGACCGCCACCACCTTAAAATTGAGGGATGGGGCAGGGACGTCGCCTGCGTCTTGCAGCGCCGGAGTGCTGTCCCCATATTAGTAGCATCCGGATGCTGCCCTTAAGGTCCGGGATGGTCGCTTGCATCAAGGACTTGAAAAGAAATGAGCCGCATTACCCCTTTCGCCAGCCCGCTGCTTCTGGGCTTCGATGCCATGGAAAAGACGCTGGAGCGCATTTCCAAGGCGAGCGACGGATATCCGCCCTATAATATCGAACGCATCGGCGCCGATAGCGGCGCGCCGGAACGTCTGCGCATTACGCTGGCGGTGGCCGGTTTCGGCGAGGAGGAACTCGATGTCTCCATCGAGGAGAACCAGCTTCTGATCCGCGGCCGCCAGGTGGAGCAGGGTGAACGGGATTATCTCTATCGCGGCATCGCCGCCCGCCAGTTCCAGCGCACCTTCGTTCTTGCCGACGGCATGCAGGTGCTTGGAGCCGGCCTGAAGAACGGTCTGCTCTCCGTCGATCTAATTCGTCCGGAACCCGCGCGCATGGTCAAGAAAATTAACATTTCGGTCTCAGAGTAGCACAACGGTTTGTCGAACCGTTGGTCCCTTCTTCCGGAGGAACAGGAATGTTGATGAAAGAAGCCACGTCTCACTTGACCAAATCCGAGCTTGCCCACATCGGCAGCGGCGAGGTCGCCTATATCAGAAAAATGCGTACCGATGAGGTCGCCAAGTGCTTTCCCGAGGCGCCGGATATCGATCCGAACGTCGACCTCTGGGCGCTCTTCGGCGCCGACGGCACGCCCATCCTTCTGACGGACAATCGCTCCAGCACCTTCTTCAAGGCTGCCGAGGACGAACTGAAGACGGTCAGCCTGCACTGACCGTCGAATGCAGTCTGTCGCGTTTCACCGCTCTTGCGGTGCATGCTCATGCTATTCGATTTGGATGCGCTCGCGGCGGATGCCGCGACATGGGCGCGGTGCCTCGTTAGACGTTTTTTCCGTATTCGATGAGGTGGAAAGGCCGGCAGATCTCTGCTGCGACCTGTCGTTAGATCTTGTTGGCCCTCAGATCTTCCCGAATGTCAGATAGGCCGAAGAGCGGCCCTCGCGCCGTGCCTTGGCCTCGTAGCGCGTGCTCGGCCAGCCCTCGTAGGGTGTCAGCCAATCCGCAGCATTGTCGGCCATCCAGTCGAAGCCGCCATGGTCGCGGCATTTGATCAGCGTCCAGTTCACATAGGTGTCGATGTCGGAGGCAAAGCAGAACAGGCCGCCGGGCTTCAGCACGCGATGAAAGCGGTCGAGATTGGTCTTCGAGACGAAGCGGCGTTTCCAGTGCTTCCGCTTCGGCCAGGGGTCGGGATAGAGCAGATCGATCTGATCGAGCGAAGCGGCCGGCAGCCAGTCGAGCAGCTGCGTCGCGTCGTCATTATAGACGCGAATATTGCGCGCACCGGTTTCGCCGATGCGCGACAACAGCTTCTGCATGGAATTGACGAAGGGCTCGACGCCGATGAAGCCGGTCGAAGGTGTCTCGAGGGCGCGGTGGATCAGGTGTTCGCCGCCGCCGAAACCGATTTCCAGCCGCAATCTCTCGACCGGAGCCGGGAAGAGGGAAGTCAGCGGCCCCAGTGGAGCCGCTGAAAGATCGATAAGGAATGCCGGCAGCAGACTGTTCAGCGTCTCGGCCTGCTGTTCGCGCAGGGCCTTGCCCTTGCGGCGACCGAAGAAGGCTTCCGTCGCCCGGCCGCGGCGTTCCATATCCGTCATGCTTTATCTCAGGCCTTCACGCTTTCCTTGAGCGCCTTCACGAGGTCGGTGCGCTCCCAGGAGAACGAGCCGTCGCGGCCGGCCTTGCGGCCGAAATGGCCGTAGGCAGAGGTCTTCGCATAGATCGGCTTGTTGAGGTCGAGATGGCGGCGGATGCCGGAGGGAGACAGGTCCATGTTCTTGCGGATCGCCGCTTCGACCTGATCTTCGCTGAACTTGCCGGTGCCGTGCAGGTCGACATAGATCGACAGCGGCTGGGCGACGCCGATCGCGTAGGAGATCTGGATCGTGCAGCGGTCGGCAAGGCCGGCGGCGACGACGTTCTTGGCGAGGTAGCGGGCGGCATAGGCAGCCGAACGGTCGACCTTCGTCGTGTCCTTGCCGGAGAACGCACCGCCGCCATGCGGAGCCGCACCGCCGTAGGTGTCGACGATGATCTTGCGGCCGGTGAGGCCCGCATCGCCGTCCGGCCCGCCGATGACGAACTTGCCGGTCGGGTTGATGTACCAATTGCAATCGTCAGCGATCTTCAGTTCGCCGAGCGCTTCGCGGATATAGGGCTCGACGACGGCGCGGACCTTGTTCGAATCCCAGCTTTCGTCGAGATGCTGGGTCGAAAGCACGATCGAGGTTGCTTCCGACGGCTTGCCGTCGACGTAGCGCACGGTCACCTGGCTCTTGGCGTCGGGACCGAGCTTGGCGACTTCGCCGTCGCCCTTCTTGCGGGCAGTTGCCAGCAGCTGCAGGATCTTGTGGGAATAATAGATCGGCGCCGGCATCAGGTCCGGCGTTTCGCGGCAGGCGTAACCGAACATGATGCCCTGGTCGCCGGCGCCCTCGTCGCCCTGCTGGTCGGCGGCGCTGTCGACGCCCTGCGCGATGTCGGCCGACTGCGAGTGCAGCAGCACGTCGATCTTTGCCTTCTTCCAGTGGAAGCCGTCCTGCTCGTAGCCGATATCCTTGATGGCGCGGCGGGCGGCGGCCTTGAACTTCGAAGGATTGATGACGTCCTTGCCATGCTTGTCCTTCTTCATCAGGCTCGGCGGCAGGCGGACTTCACCGGCGATGACGACGCGGTTGGTCGTCGCCAGCGTTTCGCAGGCAATGCGAACGCCCCACGGATTGACGCCGGTCTTGGCCGCTTCGCGGTAGACCAGATCGACGATCTCGTCGGAGATGCGGTCACAAACCTTGTCCGGATGACCTTCGGCAACAGATTCGCTGGTAAAGAGATAATTCGCGCGCATTCCGGGATTCCCCTCAAAGAACAAAAGCTCGCTAGTAGGTACTCAGTTCGAGACCCGATGACAAGCGCAGAAGGACATAAATATATCTTTATATCCGCGGCAAAGTGACAAATTTTGCCCCAAAAACGCAAAAAAGCGGCCTTTCGGCCGCCTTTCGAATTCTGCGATGGAGCTGGCTCAGTCGGAGTCGGCCTCAGCGGCCAATGCCTTCACCAGCTCCACGACCTTGCGGCGAACCTTGGGATCGGAAATCTTGACGAAGGCGCGGTTGAGCTGCAGGCCTTCCGAGGAAGAGAGGAAATCGACGACGTAATTCGAGCTGGAAGTTTCCATCCCGCCGGCGCCGGAATTTTCGCCGGGCGCGTCCTCGAAGAAAAAGGAAACCGGGACATTGAGGATGTTCGAGATATTCTGCAGACGGCTTGCGCCGACACGGTTGGTGCCCTTTTCGTATTTCTGGATCTGCTGAAAGGTAATGCCGAGGCTTTCCCCGAGTTTTTCCTGGCTCATGCCCAGCATTGTTCGGCGAAGGCGAATACGGCTGCCAACGTGGATGTCGATCGGATTAGGCTTCTTTTTGTTTTCAATCATGGTCGTGCCCTAGCTAAGAATTTCAACCTGTTTCTAACCGGCATGCCCCTGATCCATCCCAAACGCCACGTTGCAAGCGGTGAGAACCACCTTTGCACATCCATTCAGAACGCCGATTGTCATCACTATGCAATTTTAGGGGTTTTTGGTCAATTCAGCCCGGAAATAAAACCTCTACGAGAAACCAGCGCAATCAAAATGAGCAGCGCCTCGGTCAACCAGAAGTGTGTTTGCAGGGGGAATGTCGTTCCAGCCTCTCCGCCGAACCTATCAAGAGTTGCATCAATAAAGCCGATTTCCTCGAGACCGAGGCCCGCAATTATTTCCCCATGTGCATTCACAATTGCTGAAATGCCGCTATTGGCGTCGCGAATCAGCGGCAGCCCGGTTTCGACCGCCCGCACTCGCGCCTGCTGGAAGTGCTGATAGGGGCCGGGTGTCGCACCGAACCAGGCATCATTGGTGATGTTGAGGATCGCATTGGCGTCTTTGATGTCGCCGGTCATTTCATCGGGGAAAATGATCTCGTAGCAGATCAGCGGATAGAGATTGAGCCCGCCGGGCAGCGCCAGCAGGTGGCGGCTGGCAGCCGCCGAAAACCCGCCCGGCATCTCGACGACGTTCTGGATGCCAAATTCGGTGAGCAGGTCCTCGAAGGGCAGGTATTCGCCGAAAGGCACCAGATGCACCTTGTCGGAGGCAGCGATGATCTGACCGCGGCCGTCGATGACATAGATGGAATTATAGTAGCGTGTCGGCGTGCCCGGTCCCATTTCCTCGGCGCGGACGGCGCCGGCGATCAGGATCTGGTTGTCGTCGAGCGTATCGGCGATCCGCATCAGCGCATCCTGGTTGTCGGTGAGGATGAAAGGGATCGAGGTTTCCGGCCAGACGATGATATCGGGCTTCCGTCCGCCATTCTTCGGCGCTTCGGCCGACAGCTTCAGATGGGTCTCGAAGATCGCATTGCGGTCGGCGTCGTTGTCCATCTTCTCCGCCTGATCGATGGCAGGTTGCACCAACCGCACCACCGGCCGCTTGTCCTCGGGCAAGGCGTCGGGCCGCGGTGCGAGATAGAGGGCATAAGCGCCATAACCGAGATGGGCGGCAAACAGCAGGGCGGCGAGCGCGATGCCGCCGCGCGCGCCTTGCCGCGTGCCGGCAAGGGCAGGCGCGGAAAAAATGAAGACGGCAAGTGCCGTCACCCCCATCACCCCGATCACATGCGCCGACTGCATCATCAGCGGAACGGGCATCATGCCGTAGCCGATGGCGTTCCAGGGAAAGCCGGTCAGGATGACGCTTCGAAGCCATTCCATCAGCCCGAAGCCGGCCGCAAGTGCGGCGATCCGTCCCATCCCATCAGACCAGAAGATGCGGGCAATGGCGGCTGCCAGCCCGTAGAAAATCGCAAGACAGGCCGGCAACCCGAGAATTGCCAAGGGCAACGCCCAGGCGAACTCCTCCTGATCGACCAGCAGCGCATGGCCGAGCCACCAGAGACCAGCGACGAAATAACCGAAGCCGAACAGCCAGCCGGTGGCAAAGGCCGGCCACAGTCTGCCGACCAGGCCGCTTTCAGGCGCCGCCGCCGCCCCGTCGATCAGCCAGACGAGCAGGGTGAAGGAGAGGAACATTGCCGCAAAAAAGCCGAAAGGCGGCAGCGCCAGCACGGCGAATGCTCCGGCGGCGATGGCCAGCAGCGACCGTTTGAACCCCCAGACGAGGATAACCCTGTCCGCAAGCCGCTCCATGCGCACTCCCATCAAACCGCGAATCAACCCATTCGCAGTCTTTCAAAAAAGCGGCTCTTTGTCCTGCTAGAGCATGATGCCGAAAAGTGTGAGCGGTTTTCGGACGACATCATGCTCTAACTCTTTAATTGAGAACAGATCGCCCGGAAGTGTGCAGCGGTTCCGGGATAGCGACATGCATAAAAAACAGCTGAAGCGCGTCACAGCAATCAAACTGAATGCTACGCGCTTTAGTTGGCGGTCGATTCCGCCGACCGGTCGTCGCCGACGTCGGAGCCGGGCGCGATGTCGCCATCGACTTTGGCGCGGCGGCGGATCGCGTGGCGCTTGCGGGTGATGCGCAGCCGCTTGATGCGGCGCGGATCGGCGTCGAGGATGTGGAATTCGAAGCCGGGCAGCGCCTGGACGACCTCGCCGCGCACCGGGATGCGGCCGAGCGCGGAGAAGATCAGGCCGCCCAGCGTATCGACCTCGTCGACCTGCTCGCTGATGTCGAAATCCGGCCCGATCGCTGCGGCGATCTCTTCCAGTTCGACGCGGGCGTCGGCGATGAAGACGTCTTCGGCGACCCGCTTGAACATCACCTCTTCGTCGTCATGTTCGTCGTCGATGTCGCCGACCACCATTTCGACGATGTCCTCATGCGAGGCGAGCCCGTCGGTGCCGCCATATTCGTCGATGACGAGCGCCATCTGCGTGCGGTTCACCTGCATGCGGCGCAACAGGTCGGATGCCAGCATCGACGGCGGCACGAACAGGATCTTGCGGATGATGCCGGCTTCCGTCAGCGTCTTCTGCAAGTCGACGCGGGCGAGGTCCAAATTGGGCTTGGCCAGACGCGTGCTCTTCTGGATGTTTTCGGGCGCAACCTCGATCGCCGGCAGCGCCGGCAGGCTAGCGGCCGGTTTCGTCGGGCCGCGGCGCTTGTTGCGCGCCTGCTTGGCGACATAAGAGAGCAGGTCGCGGATATGCACCATGCCGCGCGGATCGTCGAGCGTATCGGCATAGACGGGCATGCGCGAGCGGCCGGATTCCTCAAACAGGATCATCAGTTCGCCGATGGTGATGTTCTGATCGACCGCCTCGATATCGGCGCGCGGCACCATCACGTCGGCGACGCGCACCTCACGAAAGCGCAGGATGTTGTGCAGCATTGCCCGTTCGTCGGGCGAAAAGGCATCGTCGCCGTGCGCATCGGTCATCAGCGCGTCGGCAAGATCCTCACGCAGCGAGCCCTGCTGCGGACGGAGGATGCGCGCGGCGCGCGACCAGAAGGATTGGGATCGGCCGGATGGCCGACTACTGCCTGCCTCGTCCGAAGAGGAGGATGGCTCGGAGTCCTTGGCGTCTGCCGCCGGCTTCGTCGTAAAGTCGCTCATGGTTCCATTTTAAGGTCTTGACCCTCGTAGGGATCAGATAGGCCGAGCTGCGCCAAAATGCGAGTCTCCAGCCCCTCCATAATTTCGGCTTCGGCACTATTCATATGGTCGTAGCCGAGAAGATGCAAGAAACCGTGCACCAGAAGGTGGGTCAGGTGGTCGTCGAAACTCTTTTCGAGCTCGCCGGCTTCCCGCTCCACCGTCTCCCGAGCGACGATGATGTCGCCGAGCATCGGACCGGGCATCTTGCCGGGCTGAACCGGAAAGGCCGGAAAGGACAGCACATTGGTCGCCTTGTCCTTGCCGCGCCATTCGGCGTTGATGTCCTGGATCGAGGCGTCGTCGGTGAAAACAAGCGAAACCTCGGGCGGCATCGTCGGGAACGGTTGCTTCTCGCTGTCGCGGAGATAGACCACGGCTGCGCCGAGCACGCGTTCGCAAAACGACAGCAGCGTCTCCTCGCCCGGCCAGCCGATGTCCTCGACGCTGATCTGGATGTCGAGTTCGGCCATCAGTCCTGCCGGCTGACTGCTTCGGTTTCGACGGCATAGGTCGAATCATAGGCCCTGACGATGCGCCCGACCAGCGGATGGCGGACGACGTCGGTATCCTTGAAGCGCACGATCGAGATGCCCTCGACGCCGTTCAGTAGCTGCAGCGCCTCGACGAGACCGGATTTGACGCCGCGCGGCAGGTCGATCTGGCTCGGGTCGCCGGTGATGATCATCCGGGCATTTTCGCCGAGACGCGTCAGGAACATCTTCATCTGCATCGATGTCGTGTTCTGCGCCTCGTCGAGGATGATGGCGGCGTTGGCAAGGGTGCGGCCGCGCATGAAGGCGAGCGGCGCGATTTCGATGACGCCGGCGGTGATCGCCCGATCGACCTTGTCGGCGGGGATCATGTCGTAGAGTGCGTCATAGAGCGGGCGAAGATAGGGGTCGACCTTTTCCTTCATGTCGCCGGGCAGGAAGCCGAGGCGCTCGCCCGCTTCGACGGCAGGGCGCGATAGGATAATTTTTTCGACGGCGCCGCGCTCCAGCAACTGGGCGGCATGGGCGACGGCGAGATAGGTCTTGCCGGTGCCGGCCGGGCCGACGCCGAAGACCATTTCGGCGCGTTCCAGCGCCCTGATATAGGCGTCCTGCGTCGGCGTGCGGGCGATGATCGTCTTCTTGCGGGTGGAAACCTGTGCCATCGTCAACTTGGCCTTGCGCTCCATTGTGGGAAGGCTGAGCTGATCGTCGGCGGCGACCGCCATGCGGATTGCGCCCTCGACGTCGGATCGTTCCACGCTGCCGCCTTTCTGAAGTTTTTCGTAGAGATAGTCGAGCGTGCGCCGCGCCTGGTTGGTGGTCACGACATCGCCGGTGATAACGACCGAATTGCCGCGCGCCCGAGCATCGATGTTGAGCCGTTCCTCGAGTAGCTTGAGGTTCTGGTCGAATTGACCGAAGAGTTCGCTGGCGAAGCGATTGTTCTCGAACGTCAGGACAAAGTGATTGGAGTCGCTTGGCGTGCGGGGGGGGTGGCGCGGTGAAGAAGAAACCAATTCTTGTCCGTTCAAGCGGTCAGGCTCCTTGGGTTAAACCGCAGCCTCTGCGCGTTCGGCAAACAGGCTGTTGGTTCCGGTTCCGGTGATTCGCACTTTAATAATGTCACCGATTTGCGATGCTTTTGCATCAACATTCACTGATTGAAGCCAGGGAGAACGGCCGATTAGCTGTTCCGGCATGCGACCGGGCTTTTCGAGCAACAGATCAATCTCTTTGCCGATGCAGGATTCGGCAAATTCCTGCTGCTGCTTCAGGAGAAGCGCTTGCAGGCGTTCCAGCCGTTCTGCCTTGATCTCTTCCGGCACCTGGTCCTTCAGCTCCGCGCCGGGCGTGCCCGGCCGTGTCGAGTATTTGAACGAGAAGGCCTGTGCATAACGGACCTCCTCCACAAGCCGGAGTGTATCCTCAAAATCGGCGTCTGTCTCCCCCGGAAAGCCGGTAATGAAATCGCCCGACAGCGCAATATCGGGCCGCACCGCGCGGATGCGCCCAATCAACGTCAGGTATTCGGCTGCCGTATGGCGCCGGTTCATCGCTTTGAGGATACGGTCGGAGCCTGATTGCACCGGCAGGTGCAGATAGGGCATCAGCGCCCCGAGGTCGCGATGGGCGTTGATCAGCCGGTCGTCCATGTCGCGCGGATGGCTTGTGGTATAACGCAGCCGCGCAAGGCCGGGGATCTCGGCAAGGCGGTAGAGCAAGTCGCCGAGGCTCCATGCCTCGCCCTGCAGCCCGGCGCCGTGCCAGGCATTGACGTTCTGCCCGAGCAGGGTGATTTCGCGCACCCCGCCTTCGACGAGCTTTTCGGCTTCCTCGACGATCTGAGAAACCGGCCGCGACACTTCCGAGCCCCGCGTATAGGGCACGACGCAGAAGGTGCAGAACTTGTCGCAGCCCTCCTGCACCGTCAGGAAGGCGGTGACGCCGCGGGCGCGGATCTTGCGGCTCTCGGGGATCGGCAGATGCTCGAACTTGTCCTCGATCGCATATTCCGTATCGACGACGCGCTGGCCCTCTTTGGCCCGGCGCAGCGCCTCCGGCAGGCGGTGGTAGGTCTGCGGGCCGATGACGACGTCGACGGCAGGCGCCCGGCGCAGGATCTCCTCGCCTTCGGCCTGGGCGACGCAGCCGGCAACGCCGATCATCATCTCCCTTCCGTCCGCTGCCTTCCTCTTTTTCATGTCGCGCAGCCGCCCGAGCGCCGAATAGACCTTCTCGGCCGCCTTTTCGCGGATATGGCAGGTGTTGAGCAGAACCAGGTCCGCCTCTTCCATGTCCTCGGTCGGCTCATAGCCATCGCGGGCGAGCGCATCGCTCATGCGCATAGAATCGTAGACGTTCATCTGGCAGCCATAGGTCTTGATGAAGACCTTGCGGCTGTTGCTGCCGTCGGCGACGATCGGCTTCGGGGCCTGGAGAAGGGCGCTGTCCTGTGTCATGGCGCGCTATTTAGTGGTTTTTGCCGTCCGAGAAAATCGAAATCTTGAGTCAGGAGATTTCCCGCCCGCGCAGGCAGCTGTTCAACAGGTTGCGGATACGCAAGGCGATCGTGCCGCTCACCTCCTTGCGATTGGTGTCGGCGCGGTAATCCACCGCCTCGCCGAAGCAAACCTCGGCGTCGATCGCGCCGCATCGCACGATATCGATCAGATGCGGCAACAGCTCGATATCCCCCGGCCAGGCGGCCAGCGGCCGATGATAGCGGCCCATGGCGATGCCGTGCACCCTGGTGTAGGCAATTGCCACCGGCTGCACCACGACGGTTCCCGTCGGTGAAGCGGGCACCGCCATCGCAGCAGCGCCGAACAGCGAGGATTTGACCTCCAGCAGCCGGTTGCCGTCGGAAGTCGTCCCTTCCGGGAAGAGCACGACGATCTCGCCGTCGGCCATTCGCCCGGCGATCTCGTTGGCCTGGTGGCCGGTCCTGCGCTTCTCCTCGCGCACGACGAAGACGCTCTTCTGCAGCTTGGCGAGCGTGCCGAAGATCGGCCAGTCGGCCACCTCGATCTTGGCAATGAAGGCGACGTCGGCAACCGCCGACATCACCATGATGTCGAGCCAGGACGAGTGGTTGGAACAGAGCATCAGCGGCCGACGCTCCTCCAGCCTGCCGGTGACACGGATGCGGACGCCGAGACAATAGCAGACGATACGGTGCCAGGCGCGCGGAAGCCTGCGGCGCAGCCGCCAGTCAAAACGCAGGGCAAGCAGCTGCAGCGGCATGAGCACGATGCTGACGGCGAGGATGACGACCGCAGCAAGCCCGATGCGCAGCCAGGCGATCAAATGCTGGTCTCCCGGGGGGCCATTGCTTCAGAGATCTTCCTTCTTCAACGGAACGCCGTAGAGCTCGAGCCGGTGGTCGACCAGCCGGAAGCCATGCTCGCGGGCAATGCGTTCCTGCAGCGCCTCGATCTCCGGCGAGCGGAATTCGATGACCGTGCCGGTCTTCAGGTCGATCAGGTGGTCGTGATGCTCTTCCGGCACCGTTTCGTAGCGCGAGCGCCCGTCGCGGAAATCGTGGCGGGCGATAATGCCGGCATCCTCGAACAGCTTCACGGTGCGATAGACGGTCGAAATCGAAATCTTCGCATCGACCTTCACCGAGCGGCGGTAGAGTTCTTCCACGTCGGGATGATCCTCGGAATCTTCGAGGATGCGCGCGATCACGCGGCGCTGCTCGGTCATGCGCATGCCGCGTTCGGTGCAAAGCTCCTCAAGGGTCTTGGCTACATCAGACATGGCCCGCCTGTAAAATATCCGTGTTTCGACAACGCCGCGCGGTGCTTGCGCCGGCCTGTGTGTCATCTCGCTGCAAGGCAACTACCGAAGAACGCGCTTCATGACAAGCGCCGTGGAGAGGGCGCCATTGTCCTGCTTGTAGTAACCCTTGCGTTCGCCGACCTTTTCGAAGCCGAGCTTGCGATAGAGGCCAAGGGCCGCGGTATTGCCGTTGTCGACCTCGAGGAACATGCTCTCGCCGCCGCGTGCGCGCGCTTCCCGGATCGCCGCCTGCATCAGCCGCCAGCCGAGCCCGGAACGGGCGACTTTCGCCTGCACGGCGATCGTCAGGATCTCCGCCTCGCCGGCGACATGGCGGGCAAGGATGAAGCCGGGAAGCGGCTTTTTCAGAAAGGCATTGGTCTGGCGCGCGACGAAGCCGAACACGGTGTCCTGCATAAGCAGGCCGTGAAATTCACCATCGCCCCAGGGTCGGGCAAAGCGCTCCCCATGCAGGACGGCGACATCGCGGCAATCCTCGCGCTCCATGGCGATGATTTCGAATTCCGGCTTCAGCGTCAGGTAGGATTCCAGCATGGTCACACTCGTCGGGCGATTGCATACCCGGCCTGCGGCTTGGCGTCGGGTCCGCGCAGATAAAGGGGCTTCGGCTTTCCGGCATCCAGGGAGGCGGCAGCACCGAGGCGCGCCACGACAGAGATCGGGAAACTGTTGCTGTGATCGCCGCCGGCGCCGGCCTTCAGCAGCGGCGTCGCCGAACCGGTGATCTCGCCGTCGAAGTCTCTAGCAAAAGCCTGCGCCTCTGCAACGCTTAACGCCCGTGGCGCGTCGAGAGACGAACCGTCTGATGAAAAGGCCTGGAGGTAGATTTCGCCCCGTTTGGCGTCCATCGCTGCCAGCACGGGGCGATGAGGCGTCTTCTCGCGCTGGGCTGATGCCATGACCTCGAGCGTCGTGACGCCGACGGCCGGCACATTGAGGGAAAGCGCAAAACCCCGGGCTGCGGCAACGCCGACACGGATACCGGTAAACGAGCCGGGGCCGATGGTGACGGCAATCCGGTCGATATGAGAAAGTGCCAGCCCCGCCTGATCGAGTGCGCGATCAACGATATCGATCAGATGTTCAGCATGCCCCTTGCCGATCATGTCCGATGCCTCCCCCAGCATCGTATTCCTGCCGCTGTCGTAAACGGCGGCAGCGCAGTCTACACCTGCCGTGTCGAGCGCCAGAACAATCATGCCATCAATTTCCGAAAAATCTATTGTCGCTTGAACATAAATCCGTCTGGCCGAACGAGAGATGAACGGCCGGACGGATCCAAGCTTTTAAGCGGCAATCACTTCCTGCACTTCCGGGACGAAATGGCGCAGCAGGTTCTGGACGCCGTGCTTCAGCGTTGCCGTTGAAGACGGGCAGCCGGCGCAGGAACCCTTCATGTTCAGATAGACCTTGCCGTCCTTGAAGCCGCGGAAGGTGATGTCGCCGCCGTCTTGGGCAACGGCGGGGCGCACGCGGGTCTCCAGAAGCTCCTTGATGGTCAGCACGATCGATTCATCGCCCTCGTCGAAGAATTCGTCGCCGGCATCGACGTCTTCCGAAAGCATGGAGGCATCGCCCATGACCGGCTTGCCGGACATGAAATGCTCCATGATCGAGCCTAATATAGCCGGCTTAAGATGCTGCCATTCGGCATCATCCTTGGAGACGGAAATAAAATCATAGCCGAAATAGACGCCGGTGACGCCGGGGATTTCGAACAGGCGGGCGGCGAGCGGCGAAGCCTCAGCCTCCTCGGCGCTGCGGAACTCGGCCGTGCCGTTTTCCATCACCACCTTGCCCGGCAGGAACTTCTGCGTGGCGGGGTTCGGCGTGGCTTCGGTCTGAATGAACATCTGGGTCTCCATGCGGCTGGCCCATGGCTTCGCCGTCTTTAGAATTCTTCAAAAGAAGATAAGCCCATTGCCGGTTCCATTCAAGAGATTTTTACTCAAGAAATTGTCAGCAGAGGGCGTCGATTTCCTCGTTGGTTAGCGTATCCGGCAACACGGTTACCGGGATCGGAAACGCCGCCGCGCGGCCGGCAACCGACGAAACCAGCGGTCCCGGACCTTCCTTCGCCGAACCGGCAGCCAGAACCAGGATCGCCACATCGCGGTCTTCCTCGATCACGGCGTTGATCTGTTCGGCCGCACTGCCCTCACGGATGACGACCTCAGGCTCGATGCCGATCGTCTCGCGCACGATCTGGGCGATCTTGGCAACGACCGCTTCGGCCTCTTCACGGGCTTCCGCCCGCATGATCGCCTCGACGCCGAGCCATTGCTGAAAATCCCCGTCGGGGATGACATAGAGCAGCACCAGCCCGCCATTGGAATTCTTCGCGCGCCGGCCGGCATAATGAACGGCGCGCTGGCATTCGGGTGTACCGTCGATCACCGCCATGAATTTGCGGCGATGACCTTCGAGCCGTGAGAGTCGCTTCGATACCATGGCGCGGACTCTGACACCCGAAGCGGAAAATTTGCAAGCCCAGTTTTTCCTCTTCTCCCCCCGGCAGAATGTTCCCTTCTCCCCAGACGAAGGTCCCCTTCGCCCCTGGGTGGAGAGAAGAACAGATCACCCTCAGTAGAGGAAGCCGATGACGTCGCGGACCTGGCTCATCGTCACCTCGGCGCGGGCCCTGGCGCGTTCGCCGCCCTTGCGCAGGATCGCGTCGATATGGCTGGTGTCGTCCATCAGCCGGCGCATCTCGCCGGTGATCGGCGCCATCACATGGATGGCGAGATCGACCAGTGCCGGCTTGAAGACGGAGAACTGCTGGCCGCCGAATTCGGCAAGCACGTCGGCCTTCGACTTGTCGGCAAGGGCCGCATAGATTGCTACCAGATTGTCGGCTTCCGGGCGGCCCTGCAGCCCGTCGATCTCGCTCGGCAGGCCGTCCGGATCGGTCTTTGCCTTGCGGATCTTCTTCGAGATCGCGTCCTCGTCGTCCATCAGGTTGATGCGGGAGAGGTCGGAAGGGTCGGATTTCGACATTTTCTTGGTGCCGTCACGCAGCGACATGACGCGCGGCGCCGGCCCGCCGATCAGCGGTTCGACCATCGGGAAATAGGCATGCACCGGCTCGTTGCCGACGGTGATGTCGACCCCATAACCGGTCCTGCTGATATGCTCGGCATAATCGAGGTTGAACTTCATCGCGATGTCGCGGGCAAGCTCCAGATGCTGCTTTTGATCCTCACCGACAGGCACATGGGTGGCGCGATAGACGAGAATGTCGGCGGCCATCAGGCTAGGATAGGCGTAGAGACCGAGCGAAGCCTGTTCGCGATCCTTGCCGGCCTTGTCCTTGAATTGCGTCATGCGGTTCATCCAGCCGATGCGGGCGACGCAATTGAAGATCCAGGCAAGTTCGGCATGCTGCGGCACGGCCGACTGGTTGAAGACGATATGCTTTTCCGGATCGATGCCGGCGGCGATGAAGGCGGCGGCGATCGAGCGCGTCTGGCTCGGCATGTCCTCATGCACGAGCTGGGCGGTGAGCGCATGCATGTCGACGACGCAGTAGATGCAGTCATTGCCGTCCTGCAGCGCCACGAACCGCCGGATGGCGCCGAGATAATTGCCGAGATGCAGATTGCCGGTCGGCTGCACGCCGGAGAATACGAGTTTCTTGAATTCGCTCATGTCGTCCTCAATAGGCTGGTGGAGGGCCCACAGCTTTTAGATGGCTGCATTTGCAACAGGGCTTTCGCCCGTGTTGCTAACGCCGCGGCTTATGCACGGGCAACCGGCCGCAATCAAGGGGTTCAGCCTGCGGCATGCTGGATCAGATCGAAGCTGTTGCCGTAGGGATCGGCAAACACCGCAACCGTGCCGTAGACCTCATGTCGCGGCTCTTCCAGAAAGCGCACGCCGGCCGCAAGCAGTGCGGCATGGTCGCGGGCAAAATCGTCGGTCTTCAGAAAGAAGCCGACACGGCCGCCGGTCTGATTGCCGATCGCCGCGCGCTGCGTCGCATCTGCCGCCTGCGCCAGCAGAAACGCGGCTCCATCTCCAACCATGGCCCCACCCTTCGGCTTCACCACCACCCAGCGCTTTCCCTCCAGCTGCGTCTCGTCCTGCAGGCAGTCGAAACCGAGGCAATCGCAATAGAAAGCCTTGGCGCGGTCGTAGTCGTCGACGACGAGGGTGACGAGGAAAAGCGACTGGATCGTCATGTTATATCTCCCGATTGAGACGTTTATTCCAATTTGGATCGGCGATATCCACGGTTTTAAGCCAAAATGATCAAGCTGATTACTCATAATTGAGTATAAAATTTCACAGAAAAGCTTTTATTGAAATGAAAATCCTCTACCGCGCAGTAGCGGCCCAATGGTCGCCGCGTCAACCGCCCGGAGGGACCATGCAGAACGCCAGTTTGCTCGCCATGGCAGGCCTTTTCGCCCTACAATCAGCAACCAACGCCGTCGGTCAAGACAGCAAACGACCGGTCCTCCATCTTCCCAGCCAGGATGCACGCCTCGCCTATACGGTCCAGACCGTCAGTGTTCGTGCCGGTTGTTTTCCCGAGCGTCTTCGGGCGGTCCTGTCGCATATCGCCGCAAAAACCGGGCGCCGGCCAATGATCACCTCCGGCCTCCGGCCGCATCCCAGCCGCCATGGATCCCTGCACGGAAAATGCCTGGCGGCCGATATCAGAATGCCGGGCCTCTCGGAGCGCATCATCATCGCGGCCGCCAGAAGTGCGCCTGGCATTGGCGGCATCGGCACCTATTGCAACGGTATCGTTCATGTCGACGTCGGACCGCAGCGGCGATGGGTCGATTGTTAAGGCAGGTGCTGCTCGGCCTTGTGCAATGGTTGTCCGGGTTTTGCCCTCAAGATTGCCCCTCACCCTAACCCCACCAGGGCCGAGCCAACGGTCTCGACCCGTCCTTCGGACCCCCGTGAAAAACGGGGAGAGGGGACGTGCCCTGCGAAATGCTGGTGAGGAACAGAGGGGTTGCCGCTATCCCCTTCGCCCCGCAAGCGGGGAGAAGGTGCCGGCAGGCGGATGAGGGGCAGGCACCGGCAATCTCCTTAGCCTTGCGGGTCCTTTGCCGGCGCCGGCTTGCGGTTCAGATTGCGCCGGATCATGCCGAGATTTGCTCCGCCGATCAGGAAGGCGGCGGCGAAATAGACCAGCATGGCAATCGCAATCAGCAGCCCGAGGGTGCCGACCTTGGTCAGAAGCGGCGCGCCGGAGGCAAGCGAAGGCGCAAAGTGCTGCTTGAGGAAGACGATCGCCGCACCCATCACGGCTGCGGCGACGATCAGCAGGACGGTGCGTTTTGCCAGCGCCCATTCCCATGTCAGATGGCCGCGGCGCAGAAGCGTGGTGAACAGCAGCACGGTGCTGATCCAGCCGGCGGTGGCTTCGGCAACGGCGATGCCGGGCGCGCCCATATAGGGAAAGAGGGTCAGCGCCGTGGCGCAGTTGGTGGCCACCGCGATTGCCGAAAAGCGCATCGGCGTCTTGGTGTCCTCGCGCGCATAGAAGCCGGGCTGCAGCGCCTTGATCAGCACGAAGGCCGGCAGGCCGATGCCGTAGATCGCCAGGATCGAGCCGACGACGGCGGTGTTTTCCTGATGGAAGGCGCCGCGCTCGTAGAGCACGCGGATGATCTCGTCGGAGAGGATCCACAGCGCGAAGGCGGCGGGGATCGTCAAAAACAGCACGAATTCGATCGAGCGGTTCTGCAGGTTTCCGGCTTCGCGCAGATTGCCGCCCTTCAGCGCCCGGGCAAGTTCCGGCAGCAGCACCACGCCGACGGCAACGCCGACGACGCCGAGCGGCAGCTGGTAGATCCGGTCGGCATATTGCAGCGCTGCAATCGCGCCCTCGCGAGAGGAGGCGATCGCCTGGCCGATCAGCTGGTTGATCTGGGTGATGCCGCCGGTCACTGCAGCCGGCACCGCCAGGATCAGCAGCCGCTTGACGTTCGGGGTCATCTTCGGGAAGCGGAAGCCGATGCTCATGCCGGCCGCAAGCACGCCGACATAGACGACGGCGAGCTGCAGGACGCCGGCGGCAAGAACGCCAAAGGAGAGATACCAGGCCGTCGTCAGCGGATCGGCACCGGTATGGAGCGCATAAAACAGCGCCCCGATCATCACCACGTTGAGGAAGACCGGCGCGATGGCCGCGGCGAAGAAATGGTGCAGCGAATTCAGCATGCCGCTCATCATCGCCGTCAGCGACATGCACATCAGATAGGGAAACATCACCGCCGCCATGCGGATGGTGATCGAGAATTTGTCGGGATCGTCGGCAAAGCCCGGTGCAATGACGAAGCGCACCAGGAGCGGCATGGCAAGCTCCATCACGATGGTGATGAGCAGCAGCACCGAAAACAGCACGCCGAAGACTTCTTCCGAAAAGCGCTTGGCGCCATCGGTGCCGTTCGCCTCGATCTCCTTGGCAAAAAGTGGCACGAAGGCGGCGTTGAAGGCGCCTTCGGCAAACAGCCGGCGAAACAGGTTCGGAAAGCGGAAGGCGGCATAAAAGACGTCGGCCATCGGCCCGGTGCCGAGTGCGGCGGCCATCAGCGTTTCGCGGGCGAAGCCGAAGATGCGGCTGCCGAGGGTGGCGCCGCCGACGGTTGCGAATTTCTTGACGAGGCTCATTCGTGGGGGCTCATGCTTGGTCGCTCATGCGGGGGAATCGGCTTTCTTTTCGGCTGAGGGCAATGTCCGGGCGGTGGCAGCCGGCGCGATGATGCCGGAAGGCATGCGCTCACGCAGCTCGTCTTCCTCCTCGGCCATGACGGCCTTCATTCGGGCGGTGATGTTGGCGCGCTTGCTGTCGCCGGAGATCTTCTGGCCGACCAGATCGGTGACGTAGAAAGTGTCGATCACCTTCTCGCCGAAGGTGGTGATGCGGGCCGACTGGATGTCGAGCGACAGGTCGGAGAGCACGGCGGTGATTTCCGACAGCAGCCCCGGCCGGTCGAGGCATTCGACCTCGATGACCGTGAACTTGTTCGACAGGCTGTTGGTGATGTTGACCGACGGCGGAATGACGAAGGCCTTGTTCTTCTTGCGGTGGCGCGCGCGCGTGGCGATCACCTCGGGCAGCCGCTTGCGGCCGGACAGCACGTCCTCGATCATCCGTCCGATCGTCGCGGCCCGGCGCAGCTCGTCGGCATCGTCGGCAAATTCGCGGCTGACATGGATGGTGTCGAGCGCCCGCCCGTCCGACGTCGTGAAGATCTGCGCGTCGACGATGTTGGCTCCGGCCGCAGCACACGCCCCGGCGATGACGGCGAGCAGGCGCGGATGGTCGGGCGACAGCACGGTGATCTCGGTGATCGCATGGAAACTGTCGGTGCGCACCGTGGTGGCCAGCGCCTGGCCGGATTTGTCGGCCTGGCGGATGAAGTGGGCGTGGCGGATCTGGTCTTCCAGCGGCACGGAGAGCAGATAGGGCTGGTAGTGCAGCTTGGTATAGGTATTGCGGTCCTTCTGGCTCCAGTCGGCGAGTGCCGAATGCAGCGCCTCGGCGGCGGCACCGGCACGCTCCTTGCGGGAGACCTCCGAAAAACCGCCGGCCAGCAGCAGCTCGGTTTCGTAGTAGAGCGTGCGCAGCAACTGGCCCTTCCAACCGTTCCAGACGCCCGGACCGACGGCGCGGATATCGCAGATCGTCAGGATCAACAGCATCTTCAACCGGTCGAGCGACTGTACGCGGTCGGCAAAATCGGTAATCGTCTTGCGATCGGTGAGGTCGCGGGTCTGCGCCACCATCGACATGGTCAGATGTTCCTCGATCAGCCAGACGACGATTTCCGTCTGCTTCTGCGACAGACCGAAGCGGCTGCAGAGCTTGCGGGCGACGCGGGCGCCGGCGATCGAGTGATCCTCCTGGCGGCCCTTGGCGATGTCGTGCAGCAGAACGGCGACATAAAGCGCCTCGCGATCCTCGATGCCTGAGAACAGCTTGTTGGCGAGCGGATGCAGATCCTCGGAGCGTCCCTGGTCGATCTCGGAGAGAACGTCGACGGTGCGGATCAGATGTTCGTCCACCGTATAGTGGTGATACATGTTGAACTGCATCATCGCGACGATCTTGCCGAATTCGGGAATGAAGCGGCCGAGCACGCCGGCCTCGTTCATCCGCCGCAGGATGAGCGCCGGATCGCGCTTCGACGTCAGGATCGACATGAACAGGCGGTTCGCCTCGTCGTTTTCCCGCAGATTATTATCGATCAGCGCCAGCGAACGGGTGACACGTTTCAGCGCGTCCGGGTGGAATTCCAGCCCGTTGATGTCGGCGACGTGGAAGAGCCGGAGGATGCTGACCGGATCGCGCTTGAAGACCTCAGCGTCGGCAAGCGCGATGCGGCCGCGGTCCTCGACGAATTCGACGCTGCCGGCGATCTTGCGATTGCGATGGGTGAAGCGGCTAATGACGCCGGTGAGGCCCGGGATCGACTTCGCCTGCTGGTCTTCGAGCGCGGCGCAGAGGATGCGGGTGAGGTCGCCGACATCCTTGGCGACGAGGAAATAGTGCTTCATGAAGCGCTCGACCGCCGAAAGGCCCGGGCGGGTGTGATAGCCGAAGGCTTCGGCGATCTCGCGCTGGATGTCGAACGACAGACGCTCCTCGGCCTTGCCGGTCAGGAAGTGCATATGGCAGCGCACCGCCCAGAGAAAATCGTCGGCTTTCTCAAGCAGACGGTATTCGTGCTTCGACAGCACGCCGAGCTTGACCAGCTCCGCCTGGTCGCGCACGTGATAATAATATTTCGAGATCCAGAACAGCGTGTGCAGGTCGCGAAGCCCGCCCTTGCCTTCCTTGACGTTCGGTTCGACGAGATAGCGCGTATCACCCGCCTTGCGGTGGCGCTCGTCGCGCTCGGCAAGCTTGGCAGCGATGAATTCCGGGCCGGTACCAGTGACGATTTCCTTGTCGAAGCGGGTCTCGAGTTCGGTTTCCAGCCGTTGCAGGCCGCAGATGTAGCGCATCTCCAGGATGGCGGTGCGGATCGTCATGTCGGACTTGGAAAGCGCGATGCATTCCTCCACCGTGCGGGTGGCGTGGCCGACCTTGAAGCCCATGTCCCAGAGCACGTAGAGCATGAATTCGACCGCCTTGTGCGTCTCTTCCGCCGGCCTCGGCGGGAAGAGGAAAAGCAGGTCGATATCGGAGCCGGGCGCCAGCGTGTCGCGACCGTAGCCGCCGACGGCGGTGACCGCGAACTTGTCCTTCTGCTGTGGAAAGATATGGGCGGTGGCGAAATTGTAGAGGACAGTGATGATCTGATCCTGCAGCCAGGAAATCCGGTAGGCGCAATTCAGCCCGCCGCCATCGGCCATCAGTGCGGCCCGCGCCTTCTGCCGGCCTTCGGTGCTTGCCTTTTTCAATACGGCGAGAAGATCGGCGCGCAGCACGTCGGGTCGGTTGCGGTTGGCCTCGCCAACGGCGTCGCACTGCTTCTGCAAGAATTCGACGTCATGGATATGAGAAAAATCAAGCTCGCGCATCGCTTTCGCCGGGGCGGTTTCCTGTTCATGCCGGACGGCCTGATCCTGGCTCGCCTCGTGTTTCGTCTGCATGCGCTATAATCCCTTTATCAGGCGATTGACACGCGCCCTCATACTGCAAGAACCTTTAAATTTGGCGAAATGGTGTTGGTAAGCCGCGCGACAGCCTGACACCACGTTGGGTCAGGAGATTGCCGAAACCAGCCCCTCATCCGCCTGCCGGCAGCTTCTCCCCGTAAACGGGGCGAAGGGAGATAGCCGCGCCCTCTCCGTTTCTCGCCTGTCTCTCGCAGGGCACGTCCACTCGCCCCGTTTACGGGGAGAGGGTTAGGGTGAGGGGCAGTCACAGGCGCAAGCTGAACAGCAGTGGCGCAACAGCTGGCGTTTCCCCGAACGCTCAAAGGGCGGCCCGCGCATTTAACAAATGCAGCACCTGCCGTGTCTCTCTCATGATCTCCTCAAGCGACTGCTGGTCGCATTCGCGATAACCTGCCTTGGCGATCGACGTTCCGAGCTCCGAGATCATAGCGCAACAGCGGGTAATTTTCAGCATGCCGATCGGCGACGTCCAGCCGCGCGCATTGCGATCGGCATCGGCGCGCCGCATCGTATCGAGCATCGAGCAGATGAGCGAGAGGCGCTCCGTTTCGCGAATCAGCTTTTCCATGAACATCGCGTACCGCTGCCCTATTTCAGTTTCTTCTTGAGGTCGTAAAGTGCATCCATTGCCTCGCGCGGCGTCATGTCGTCAAGGCTCATCGCCTTCAGCGCCTCCTCGACCTTGGACGGTCCGCGAGCCGTGTCTTCGCGGCGCACCGCCACCTGGAAGAGCGGCAGGTCGTCGATCAGCTGGCTCGCGGGGTTCTTGCGGTCGGCATCCTCCAGACGGGTCAGCACATCGCGGGCTCGTGTCACGACTGAAGCCGGAAGCCCGGCAAGGCGGGCGACCTGGATGCCGTAGGAGCGGTCAGCCGCACCCGGACCGACCTCATGCAGGAAAATGACGTCGCCGTCCCATTCCTTGACCCGCATCGTGGCGTTCGACAGCCGGCCGAGCTTTTCCGAAAGCACGGTCAGCTCATGGAAATGCGTGGCGAAGAGGCCGCGGCAGCGGTTGGCTTCATGCAGGTGCTCGACGGAGGCCCAGGCGATCGACAGGCCGTCGAAGGTGGCGGTGCCGCGGCCGATCTCGTCGAGGATGACCAGCGAACGGTCGCTCGCCTGGTTGAGGATCGCAGCTGTTTCGACCATCTCGACCATGAAGGTGGAGCGCCCGCGGGCTAGGTCGTCGGAGGCGCCGACGCGCGAGAAAAGCCGGTCGACGATGCCGATATGGGCTGATGTTGCCGGTACGAAGCAGCCCATCTGCGCCAGGATGGCGATCAGCGCGTTCTGCCGCAGGAAGGTCGACTTGCCGCCCATGTTCGGCCCGGTCAACAGCCAGATCGCGCCGTCCCTGTCGCCGGTCTTCGGCGAGAGATCGCAATTGTTGGCGACAAACGGCCCGCCCGCCTGCCGCCGCAGCGCCTGCTCGACGACCGGATGGCGCCCGCCTTCGATGGCAAACATCCTTGAGCCGTCGACCTGTGGGCGGCAATAGGCCTGCTCTTCGGCGAGAAGCGCCAGTCCTGCGGCAACATCGATGACGGCAAGCGCCCGGGCGCCGGATTTGATCGCCTCGGCTTCCGCAACCACGGCCGCCGTCATCTTCTCGAAGGCGGCGAACTCGATCGTCAGCGCCCGGTCGGCGGCGTTGGCGATGCGGCTTTCGAGATCGGCAAGTTCGGTGGTGGTGAAGCGCATCGCGCTCGCCATCGTCTGGCGGTGGATGAAGTGGGCCTTGGCTTCAGCCGTCTCCGTCATCGGCGAGGCATTGCCGGCGGTGACCTCGATGAAATAGCCGAGGATGTTGTTGTGCTTGATCTTCAGCGACCGGATGCCGGTCTCCTCGGCATATTGCAATTGCAGGCCGGCGATCACCCGCCGCGACTGGTCGCGCAGTGCCCGCACTTCGTCGAGCTCGGCGCTGGCGCCGTCGCGCAGGAACCCGCCGTCGCGTTTCAACAGCGGCAGTTCGTCGGCGAGTGTCTCGGCCAGCAGGGTTTCGAGCGTTGCGGGTAGGGCTTGCAGCGCGGACAGCGCCTGGCCGAGTTCTTCAGGCAACATCGCGCTGGCGAGCATGGCCGCAACTTCGCTCGCCGCTTGAAGTCCCTGGCGGATCGCCGCGAGATCGCGCGGACCGCCGCGGTCGAGCGCCAGCCGCGACAGCGCCCGCGGCATGTCCGGCACATGTTTCAGCGTGTCGCGCAGATTGCCGCAGAGCAGAGGCTCGTCGATCAGGAAGCCGATCGAGTCGAGTCGAGCATTGATGCGGACGGGGTCGGTCAGCGGCGACATCAATCGCTCGGCAAGAAGCCGCGCCCCGCCGCCGGTGACGGTGCGGTCGATCGCTTTCAGGAGCGAGCCGTTGCGGTCGCCAGACAGCGTCCGGGCAAGTTCCAGATTGGCGCGGGTGGCGGGGTCGATGAACAGCGTCGAAGCCGCACTTTCCCGCTCCGGCTTTCCAAGCGGCGGCCGCTCGGCGATCTGCGTCTTCTCGACATAAGCGACGGCGGCGGCCGCTGCCGCCACCTCGGCGCGCGAGAAGGTGCCGAAGCCGTCGAGCGTCGCGACGCCGAAATAACGCGCGATCCGGCTTTCGGCGCTGGCGCTGTCGAAGAGCACGGAAGGCTGGGGCACCGCGGTGCGGCCGAGCACATCGAAGACCGGCTTCAGTTCCGGATCGTGGAAGATCGTGTCGGGCAGGATGAGCTCGCGCGGATCGATGCGCAGGATATCGGCAAGCAGCCGCGAGGCTTCGGTCTCGGCCAGTCGGAAGACGCCTGTGGAAATATCGATCCAGGCTAGCGCCAGCAAGGGTTCTGCCCCGCTGCGAATGCGGGTCAGCGCCATCAGATAGTTGGATTCCGAGGGCGAAAGCAGCTTTTCCTCGGTGATCGTGCCTGGCGTGACCAAGCGGACGACATCGCGCTTGACGACGGATTTGCCGCCGCGTTTTTTCGCTTCGGCCGGATCCTCGATCTGCTCGCAGACGGCGACGCGGAAACCGAGTGAAATCAGCTTCTGCAGATAATCGTCGGCCGCATGCACCGGAACGCCGCACATCGGGATGTCCTGGCCCATGTGCTGGCCTCGCTTCGTCAGCGTGATGCCGAGCGAGCGTGAGGCTTCCAGCGCATCTTCGAAGAACAGCTCGTAGAAATCACCCATGCGATAAAAGAGCAGCGAACCCGGATTGTTCGCCTTGATCTCGATATATTGCTCCATCATCGGCGTCGCCGAGGCACGGCTTTCCGCCGTGGCAAGCTCGGCAGCCGAAAAGGCCTCATTCCCTGTGTCGATGCGTGCGTTCACGGAGGTGCGGTTTTTCCCAAAAAAACAGGTGCCAACCCTATCCGCGCGCCGCTATAGATGACAACAGCATTTGAGGAAGAGCAAAGCGTCGCCCACAAGACGTTGGAGGATTTATGCCCGATATCGATAAGAAGGACCGGCCGGCGACATCAGTTACCGACCAGGAGGCGCTTGAATTTCACGCCATGGGCCGCCCAGGGAAACTGGAAGTCGTCCCGACCAAGCCGATGGCGACGCAGCGCGACCTCTCGCTTGCCTATTCGCCGGGTGTTGCCGTGCCGGTCAAGGCGATCGCCGCCGACCCGCAGACGGCTTATGATTACACGGCGCGCGGCAACATGGTCGCGGTCATTTCCAATGGCACGGCGATCCTCGGTCTCGGCAATCTCGGTGCGCTGGCCTCCAAGCCCGTCATGGAAGGCAAGGCAGTGCTGTTCAAGCGCTTCGCCGACGTCGATTCCATCGACCTCGAGATCGATACGGAAAATGTCGACGAGTTCATCAATTGCGTGCGTTTCCTCGGCCCCTCCTTCGGCGGCATCAACCTCGAGGATATCAAGGCGCCGGACTGCTTCGTCATCGAAAGCCGGCTGCGCGAGCTGATGGATATTCCCGTCTTCCATGACGACCAGCACGGAACGGCAATCATCGCCGCCGCCGGCCTGATCAACGCGCTGGAGCTGACCGGCCGCGACCTGAAGACGACGAAGCTCGTCTGCAATGGTGCCGGTGCTGCGGCGATCGCCTGTATCGAGCTCATCAAGGCGATGGGCTTTGCGCCTGAGAACATCATCCTCTGCGACACCAAGGGCGTCATCTACCAGGGTCGCACCGAAGGCATGAACCAGTGGAAATCGGCGCATGCGGCAAAGACCGACACGCGCACGCTTGAGGAGGCGATGGAGGGCGCCGACGTCGTTTTCGGCCTGTCGCAGAAGGGCGCCTTCTCGGCCGAGATGATCCGCTCGATGGCCGAGCGGCCGATCATCTTCGCCATGGCCAATCCCGATCCCGAGATCACCCCGGAAGAGGTGGCCCGCATCCGCGACGACGCCATCATGGCGACCGGCCGTTCGGATTATCCGAACCAGGTCAACAACGTCCTCGGTTTTCCCTATATCTTCCGCGGCGCTCTCGATGTCCGTGCCTCCACAATCAACGACGCGATGAAGATCGCCGCCGTCAAGGCGCTGGCAAATCTTGCCCGCGAGGATGTGCCCGATGACGTGGTGGCCGCCTATCAGGGCAACCGGCCGCGTTTCGGATCGCAATACATCATCCCCGTCCCCTTCGATCCGCGGCTGATCTCGGCAATCCCGGTCGCGGTCGCTGAAGCGGCGATCGAAAGCGGCGTCGCCCGCAAGGTCATCACCGATATGGCCGGTTACGCCCGCGAGCTTTCGGCGCGCCGCGATCCGATCGCCTCGACCTTGGCACGGCTCTACGAGCGTGTGCGCCGGCACCCGAAGCGGATCGTCTTTGCCGAGGCCGAGGAGGAACAGGTCCTGCGAGCCGCGATGTCCTATGCCAACCAGCAGCTCGGCACCGCTATCCTGCTCGGCCGCGAGGATCTGATCCGGGCAACGGCGGAACGCGCCGGCATCGATCTCAACCGGCCGGGCCTCGAGATCGTCAATGCCCGTATTTCGACCCGGGTCGAGGCCTATATCGACTATCTCTATGCCAGGCTGCAGCGGCAGGGTTACCTCTACCGCGACGCCCAGCGGCTGATCCACAACGACCGCAACCATTTCGCCGCCACCATGGTAGCGCTCGGCGACGCCGACGGCATGGTGACCGGCATCACCCGCAACTATTCGACGGCGCTCGAAGATGTGCGCCGCTGCATCGACAAGAAGCCCGGCCACCGCATCATCGGCGTATCGCTGGCGCTTTGCCGCGGCCGCACGGTCTTCGTGGCCGATACCGCCGTACACGACATGCCGACAGCCGAGGAGCTTGCCGATATCGCCGAAGAGGCTGCGGGTCTGGCGCGGCGCATGGGCTATCCGCCGCGTGTCGCCCTGCTGGCCTATTCCACCTTCGGCCATCCCTCCGGCGAACGCTCGGAGCGGGTGCGCGAGGCGGTGAAAATCCTCGACAAGCGTCGCGTCGATTTCGAATATGACGGCGAGATGGCCGCCGACGTCGCTCTGAACCGCAAGGTGATGGAGCAATATCCGTTCTGCCGCCTGTCCGGTCCTGCCAACGTGCTGGTCATGCCGGCTTTCCACTCGGCCTCGATCTCGACCAAGATGCTGCAGGAGCTCGGCGGCTCCACGGTAATCGGCCCGATCCTCGTCGGCGTCGACAAGCCGGTGCAGATCACCTCGATGGGCGCCAAGGACAGCGACATCGTCAACATGGCGGCGATCGCCGCTTATGGCGCGGGTTCGTAACTTTCTCCCGTATAGGGACGGAATTCAGTGCTTGGCCGACAGCGCGTCGGGCAGGTACTTGCGCGGCTATAGAATGGCGGCGAGAGCGGCATCTTCTGCATGGCGCGGATAAGATAAAGCCCCTTCCGCCCGCTTAAAGGCGAGGATCATGTTGAGAACAAACTTGTCGTTTCAGCCGTCGTGGTCGCCAGCCTCTTCGCTTACACGAAATTGATGGCCAAGGTCGGCTCGGGCTCGCGGCCTCCAGATGCGCCGTTGGAGCAGCGGGCTGACCTCGTTCGCGTTTATAAATCCGAACGTCGCATGGTTCTTCTTAGAGGCGATGCGCCCATCTCGATAAACCGGCTTTCTCTGGGGTCGGCTACCGAATGAGGGCCCCAAGCAACGAGAAGGTGACGAGAAAACACCGGAAGGGCGTTACGAAATCGACTGGCGAAATCCAGACTCCATGGCGCATCTCAGTCTGCACATTTCCTATCCAAACCCGGATGATCGGCACAACGCCGAAGCCGGTGGCTTTCCGCCTGGCGGCAATATCGTGATCCGCGGGCTTCCCAATGGTTGGGGCCTGCTCGGATATATCATCGACTGTGGGATTGGACCGACGGGTGTATTGCCGTCACCAACGCGGAGATGCGCGATATTTGGGCGCGTGTCCCCAACCAGACACCGATAGAGATCGTGCCCTGAAGCATTGCAGGTGCATGCCGCCCGAAAGTGTGCAGCGGTTTCGGGACAACGACATGCATAAAAACAAAGGCTTCAGCGTTTAGCTCGCGAAACGGCCGGCGTCGGCGCCATAATAATTCAGGTAGCGGTCGGAAATGCTGGAGATCGGCAGCACGATCAGCACGTCGGTCGTGTTGAAGGCATGATCGACCACGGCGCTGGAGCCGACCATCGCACCAAGGCGCATATAACCCTTGATCAGCGGCGGCAGCGCCATCAGCGCCCGCTTCGGGTTGACCGCCTCGACCGGCATCAGGTCCATGTTGCGGGCGAGATGCGGCAGTGCGCTGACGGCCCATTCGTTCTTCGCCAGCACATTGTGGTAGAGGAAAGACAGCGCCAGCGCATGGCTTTCCAGATAGACGCCGGGGAACGAGGCGCAGCCGAACATGGCGCTGACGCCGTGCTTCAGCGCATAGGCCCAGTTGCCCTGCCACAGGAGTTCGACGGTGCGCTTGGTGCGGTATTCCGGCAGCACGCAGGAACGGCCAAGCTCCATGAAGCGCTTGTCCGAATGTTTGGCAATGAGGTCGTCGATCTCGAATTCGGAAGCCGAGTAAAAACCGCCATTGGAGAGGGCGACATCCTGGCGCAGCAGCCGGTAGGTGCCGACGATCTGGTCTTCCGGATCACCCTCGATCGTGCGGTCGAGAACGAGAAGATGGTCGCAGAAGGCGTCATAGGCATCGACATCCCGCTGGCGGCGCATGGCGTCAAGCGGCAGTTGTGCCTTCATTTCGTCGACGAAGACGCGGTAGCGCACGGCCTGGGCGGCATCGATTTCGCGCGCCGTGCGGGCGAGGCGGGTTTCCAGATTACCGATGCGGCCGAGGATATCGCCGTCCTTCTGCGCAGCCGCCGTCGGGGGCGGTGCAGCCTCGGCGGTGGTGTCACGATTCAGGATGTCGATGGCGGACATGACGATTCTCCCGTTGCCGGTTTATCGACGCCATAAAACACTTCTCTGCGACAGGAAAGTGACATATTGGATTTCCCAGCGCAAGACGCATGCTGGCCCCGCGGCACGTTACCGCGCCTCTGCCCGACGGGCGGAAAGTGCGGCGACCGCTTGAACTTCGGTCAGCAACCGAACCGGGTCGACGGGCTTTACCATGACGCGGTTGGCGCCGTTCAACAAGACCTGACGACGCGATTCGTCGCTCTTGTCGGCGGTGAGCACGATCACCGGTACCGGGGCAAGGTCGAGCCGCCTTTCGTGGCCGCGCAGGCGTCCCAGCATGTCGATGCCGTTGCCGCCAGGCATCGACAGGTCGCTGATGATGATATCGGGCCGGGCATTCGCCTCGCAGAGAGCGCAGTCGAGCAGCGCCTCGAAATCCTCGACATGGCGCACATTATGCCCGCCCTTTTCGAGCACGACGCGCACCAGCATGGCATTGATCGGATCGTCCTCGCCAAGCAGGATGTTGAGCCCGCTGGCTGTAACCAGCGTCTCCGCCACCGAAAGGCCGAAGCCCGGCTGATTGTCGTTCAGCGCGTCGCGCTTCTCCATGCCGCGCATGCGCCCGCGCAGCACGTCGATCAGCGACTGTTCGCGCAACGGCCGGATGAGCCAGGCATCGAAGAGGTCGAGCGGATGGGCGCTGCGCTCTTCCGGATTGACGAGCAGGACCTTGCGCAGGCCAAGGGCGGCGATTTCGGCGCGGTCGGCAAGATGGGTGGAAAATTCCGCCGACATGCGATGGTCGATGATGATATCGGTCGGCCGCTTTCCGCCGTTGGCCAAGCCGAGCAGCGCTGCCCGCGCGCTCTCGCCGTCTGCGACGAGATGGCAGAGACCGCCGAGCGTGGTGATCGTCTCGGCGATGGCGGTGCGCGCGGCACCCGCCGGCGCCAACAGCACGACGCTGTTGCCGGCAAGCAGCGTATTTCGCCTGTCGGGGCGCTCGCTGCCGATATCGACAGGGAAGCGGATGGTGAATTCGCTGCCTCTGCCCTTTTCGCTCGCGACCGTGAGCGTGCCGTTGAATTCGCGCATGATGCGGGCGGAGATGGCAAGGCCGAGCCCGGTGCCGCTGCTCCTGTCGGCACCGGTCCCGCCTTGCTCGAACTCGCCGAAGACGCGCGCCTGCTCCTCCGCCGTCATGCCGGGACCGCTATCGGTGACGGTGATCGATAGGTCGTCTGCGTCGAGCGTCACGCGAATGAAGACGCCGCCGACCTGGGTGAACTTCACGGCATTGCCGATGACGTTGAACAGAACCTGGCGCAGCCGCGCCGGATCGAAGCTCATATTTTCCGGCACGTCGGATGACACCGTGGCGCCGATCTCGATTCCTTTTTCATGCGCCCGATGGGCGAGCATCTCGACAACGCTTTCCAGAAGCTTGCGCAGCGATTCCGAGCGCGGGTGCAGCGCGAAGCGGCCGACCTCGATGGTGGAGAAATCGAGCAGATCCTCGACGAGCTGGGTCAGCGCGTGGCCGGACTGGCGGATATTGGCGAGATAGTTCTGCTGCTCCTGCGTCAGCCGCGTCTCGGCGAGCAGATGCGTCATGCCGAGGATGCCGGAAAGCGGCGTGCGCACCTCGTGACTGACGGTCGCAAGCAGCCTCGATTTGGCGGCGCTGTTATATTCGGCCTTCTGGCGGGCCTCCTCGCGGCCCTGCGCGATCAGCCGCTCGTCGGTCACATCACGCGCGACGCTCTGCAGCAGCAGACGGCCGTTTGCCGGGTCGCGGGTGACGACGTCGCGCCAGAGAAAGATGCGCTGGCCGTCCGGCGTCGAGATCTCGACGTCAAAGCAGTGCGGTATCGGGCCGGGGCGGAAGGCAAGCCCGATCTCCTCGCAACTCCGTCCTTCCGGACGCAGCCGCCCGGTCAGGCGGCGAAACGTGTCGTTGGCAGAGATGATGCGCCGGTCCATGCTGCGGCTGACGGTGATGTCGCCGAGTACGTCGTGCACGTCGGCAAACAGCTTTGCGCCATCGTTCCAATCCGGCAGGGATTTGCCGCCGGGCGGGGCTATGCGCCGGCGAACCATCAGGACGGCGTAACTGGCGATGACGGCAAGGCCGAGAACGACAAGACCGCCCGAAAGCAGCAGCGGATCGCCGGCATGGGCAAGCAGCGTCAGGATCATCGCGGTAAGAAGGCCGGCGCCACCAAGCCAGTAGACCAGCAGGCGCCGTGTCGTTGCCGGCCCCATTTCGTTGTCATCGGCTGCCTCAGGCGCCGACGCGGCCGGTCGCAAGGAGGAGGCCCCCATCCGCTCTTTATGCGGCTTGGCGGCGGGTCCGCCGAAGGCGGCGGACAATCTTTCCTGCAACTGTCCCAGACTCTGCATGCTATTTTGATAACATGAGGCCTCTTCCGAATGCCTTCAGGAATTCGATAAGATTTTAGCGGCCGGCCTTTTTCGGCAGCAGCAGCTCGTCGAGAATGACGCAGCCGGCCCCGATGGTGATGAAGCTGTCGGCGAGATTGAACACCGCGAAGGACCAGCTTTCGGTGTGGAAAAGAATGTAATCGATCACATGGCCATAGGCGAAGCGGTCGACGAGATTGCCGATCGCGCCGGCGATGATCAGCGCATAACCGAGATGGGCGAGCCAGCGGTCCTTCGCCGTGCGGTTCCACAGCCAGATGACGAAGGCGACGATGATGAGCCGCATGCCGACGATGAACCAGCCGTCCATGCCCGACAGCATCGAAAAGGCGACGCCGAGATTGTAGGTGCGGTAGAGCGCCAGCATCGGAATAACGGGCACGGCCTCCTGCAGCGGCAGGTAATGATCGACGGCGATCTTGACGGCCTGGTCGATAAGAACGGCGACGACGATGAAGAAGAGGATCGGCGCCGGGCGCGAAAACAGCGCGGGGCGGGCATACGTCTGTTCGGTCATTTGCCCTCGGCAAGTGAGAGGAGATGGCGGCGGGCTTCGAAAAGCATGACGGCAGTGGCGACGGCAAGGTTCAAGGAATCGGCGCGGCCCTGCTGCGGAATGCGGGCAAGCGCGTCGGCCTCCCTGGCCAGCTGGTCCGGCAGGCCGGATTGCTCGTTGCCCATCAACAGCACGACGGGCTTTTTCCGGTAGTCGATCGTGCGGTAATCGACCGCGCCGGCAAGATGCGTCGCGACCACGGAAACGCCGGCCGATTTCCGCCAGGCGATGAATTCCTCCGGCGTTGCGCGTGCGACCGGAACGGCGAAGACCGAGCCCATGGTGGCCCGCACCGTTTCGAGCGAGAAGGGATCGGTCGTCTCTCCGATCAGAATGACGCCGGAAGCGCCGGCTGCATCCGCCGTGCGGATGATGGTGCCGAGATTGCCGGGGTCGCGCACCCGGTCGAGCGCCACCCAGGTCTCGCCCTCCCTCGGCCGGATACCCTTAAGCGGCGCCCAGCGTTGCTCGAAGATGCCGACCACCATCTGCGGATTGTCGCGGCGAGTGATCGAGGCAATCACCTTTTCGTTGACTTCGAGCACCAGCCCGCCCGAGGCGACGGTCCTCGCCGCCATCTGCTCGACCAGCGGCTTGCCCTTGGCCGCCTTGGCATAAACCAGGGTGCGGATCGTCCAGCCGAGTTCGATCGCATCGATGACGAGCTTTAGTCCTTCGGCCAGGAAAGTCCCGCTTTCCTCCCGCGACTTCTTGTTCGTCAGCGCTTTGATGTCCTTGATGATGGGATTGGCAAGCGAGGTGACTTCCTTCACCTGTCCGACCCTGCGCGGTCCCTGATCGTGGAAGTCCTTGCTCATTTCGGCACCCAGCGGGAAAAGAGGGAAGTGGAAAGCGCGCGGCCCTGTGTCTTGCCGTCGAGGCCCGCTTCGCGGATGACCAGTTCGCCGGATTCGACCACCCCGCCGGCGCCCCGCATCGTCTCGCGCATCAGTTCGTGGATCGAATAGAAGCTGGCGCGGATCGAATAGGCCGTCAGTACCAGACCCACCGCCTTCGGCGACAGGATCTCGCGGCAGACATCGAGCATCAATGGCAGGTGTTCGAATAGATGCCAGACTTCGCCGTTCGGGCCGCGGCCGAATTTCGGTGGATCGGTGAGAATGATGTCGTATTGGCTGCCGCGACGTTCCTCACGCAGGATGAATTTCATCGCATCCTCGCAGATCCAGCGGATCGGCAGCTTCTCCATGCGCCCGAGCGCCTGGTTCTCGCGCGCCCAGCCGATTGCCTTTTTCGACGCGTCGACATGGGTGACCTCGGCGCCGGCTGCGGCGGCAACCAGCGAGGCGACGCCGGTATAGCCGAAAAGATTCAGCACCTTCAGCGGCCGGCCGGCCTTTTCGACCTGGTCCTTCATCCAGCTCCAGTGCACGATCTGCTCGGGGAAGACACCGACATGGCGGAAGGATGTGAAGCGGCCGAGGAAATCGACGCCGAGCAGATTGAGTGGCCAGGCCTCGCCCAACGCCTCCTTGGGGAAGCGCCAGCGGCCGGTGCCTTCCTCGTCGGTATCGCCGGTGAAGACGGCATCGACCTTTTCCCAGACATGCGGCGGCAGCGATGGCCGCCATAGCGCTTGGGCCTCCGGGCGGATGATACGGTAGGGGCCGTATTGCTCGAGCTTTTCGCCGTTGCCACTGTCGATCAGGTGGAAGTCGCCGGCCCCGAGCGATTCGAGGATGACGGGCACGCGCTCGGTCGGACGCTCGCCGCTGCGGGTCATCAGCGGACGCTCGATAGCGGCAGGCACAGCCGCCTCGCGCACCGTCTCGCGGCTGGCCGCAGGCTGCGCGACCGGCTTCGGCGGCCGGCTGGCCCGATCGTCCCTGCGGCTTTCACCAGAAGAACCTGAGGTCTTCTTCTGGCCTGGCCGGCGTTCTCTCTGTTTCAACGTGCTCTTCCGCGTCTCTGTCGGGGGTATCACAATGGGTCTGCGTCCTTCACAGCGCCCTTTGAAGTATGCAGTAGCCCAGAAAACCGTGCCGGATCAACTGCGCGCCGGCATGGCAGTAATTTCCAAGCCTTCGGACGACTGCCTGCGAAGCCAGCTTTCCACCGCATAGAGGGCTGCGACATGCATCGACTGCATGATGAGCGCGCCGGATTGCAGGTCGCCAAGGATGGCGGCAAGATCCGCAAACAGCAGCTCGACCTTCTCGCCGGGGTCGAAACGCGGTTCGCCGACCCTGCTGAGGCCGAGCGCCAGCCAGCTCGTCACCGCGTTGCTGTGGCTTGCGGCATTCGGATAGGAGGTCAGCAGCTTGACGAAGGTCGAGGCTTCATAGCCGGTCTCTTCCCGCAGTTCGCGCCTGGCTGCCGCCAACGCCGCATCGCCGATCTCGCTGTCCGCCGGTTCGACGCCGCCGGCAACGAGGCCGTGGAGGATCTCGCCGCGCCCGTGCCGATATTCCCGGGTCAGCAGCACACGCCGTCGGGCATGACAGGCACGACGTTGATCCAGTCGGGATAGTCGAGCACATGGAAGGGCGCGATGACGGTCCCATCGGCGGTGACGCAATCGTCGCTACGGACCCGAATCCAGCGGTCCTCATAGGCGATGCGGCTTGCCGTAACGCTCCAGGGCTTCAATTCGTCACTCATCGCCAATTCCTTGCTCCGCAACGAGCGAGATAACATTCCTCCCCGCCTTGGCAAAAGGCTTTTCCACTGGGATAAGGTGGACGAATCGGAGATGGGGCTATCGAATGGACTTCACCGGCGAAGAACGCATCGCCGCGCCGCGGGACGTCGTCTGGGCAGCGCTCAACGATCCTGAAATCATGCGCGGTTGCATTCCAGGCTGCCAGGGCATCGAGCGGCTGTCGCCAGATGCCTTCGAGGCGACGATCAAGGTCAAGTTCAGCCTGTTGTCGGCCACCTTCCATGGGGTGTTGACGCTTTCCAATGTCGATGCGCCGAAGAGCTACACGCTGTCGGCCGAGGGCAAGGGCGGTCTTGCCGGCTTCGCCAAAGGCAGTGCCGATATCGTGCTCGAGCAAAGCGGCGCCGAGACCATCCTGCATTATCGGGCAAAAGCCGAACTCGGCGGCAGGCTCGCCCAGCTCGGCGCACGCCTGCTCGATTCGACCTCGCAGAAGCTCGCCGAACGGTTCTTTTCGGATATCAATGCCGCCGTCATCGCGAAGATGGCGGCCGGCTGATCGCGCGCTTTGGGCTTGGCGGGGATAGGGGCTTGGGTTAAATCGACGTCATGACGTGGACAATCAGGCCGCCGCGCGCGGAAGACCAGGAAATGCTCGCGGAGATTTATCTTTCCGTGCGTCGCCAAACATTCGTCTGGGTCGACCCCGGCAAGTTCTACCGTGAGGATTTTGCCGCCCATACCAATGGCGAGACGGTCTTCGTCTGCGAGCATGAAAACGGCAGTGTAGCCGGCTTCCTGTCGCTCTGGCCGGCCGATGATTTCATTCACATGCTCTATATCAGCCCGGACTTCCAGGGCTTTGGTGCCGGTACGTCGCTGCTGCAGGCGCTGCCCGAATGGCCGCAACACCGGTACCGGCTGAAATGCCTGGTGAAGAACGGCAGAGCGAAAGCGTTCTACCTCGCCCACGGTTTCCAGGTGACCGGCAACGGCACCTCGCCGGAGGGCGACTACGAGGAACTGAGCTTTTTTCCGGATTGACCGACCGCCGAAGCGTCCCCGGCATTGAGCCTGTTACCGCGACGGCAGCTGCCCGGCGATTTCCTCGGCGCGGTTCTTGTGGCGGTCGGCTTCACCCTGCCAGCGGATGGCTTCCTTGGCTTCGGTGCGGGCGCGCTTGCGGTGTTTGCCCTGGCTGAACCAGGTGGCGGCTGAACCGATCAGCATGCCTGTGATCAGGGCAATGAACAGGAAGACGAAGAAGGGCGCAGAAATTGCAAGCACCTGATCGTCAGGCCGGAACGGGTTGAAGGCGAGCGTAGCGCTCTGCCGGTTGGCGACGCAAAAGATGATGAGGATGACGCCGAGCGGCAGCAGAATCAACAGGTTGACGATCTTCTTGGCCATTTGAGGTCCCCACATGCCGGATTGCGCCGGTCTTTCCTGGCGCGTTTCAAGCCTTTTATCAACACATCGGCCCCGAAAATCGATTCCGATTTTCGGGGCCGATATGCAAGCAGAATAGGAAAACGGCCTTCGAGTTCAAGTGCGGATTCGCCGCAGGCGGCTGAGACTCAATCCTCTTCGTCGGCCTGGCCGGGATTGAGCCGCTCGCGCAGCTCCTTGCCGGTCTTGAAGAAGGGAACCCACTTCTCCTCGACGAAGACGGTATCGCCGGTGCGCGGGTTGCGTCCGGAGCGGGAAGGGCGGTTCTTCACCGAAAACGCGCCAAAGCCGCGCAATTCGACGCGGTTGCCAGCAGCCAGTGCATCCGTGATCTCGTCGAGAACCGCGTTGACGATATTCTCGACATCGCGATGATAGAGATGCGGGTTGCGTGCCGCAACAATCTGCACCAATTCGGACTTGATCACGTTCGCCCCCTTAAATTATTGATTTCTTATCAATCGTGGCCAACCTGCCAAACTGAAAGCAGCCCGTCAAGAAGCAACTTTGGGGGCAGGATTCCATTGATATCCTGGCCTTTCACGAGATCATCATAACCGAAGATCGTAATCAACCGCGAAACAGCCCCAGCGAGCAGAAAGGGCGTATTGCTCTTCTTGTCCCAGTCCACCATCGGCAGGTCGGCGTCGACGCCGCGCGATTTGAGATAGGCACGGATTTCCGCCTCGCCGCCGATCGTATCGACGAGTTTCACCTTCAGCGCCTGGCGGCCGGTATAGATCGTGCCATCGGCGAGTTTCAGCACCTCGTCGCGCGGCAGCTTGCGCCGGTCGGCGACCAGATCGACGAACCAGTTATAGCTGTCGACCACCATATTGCGGATCATTGCCTTGGCTTCCTCGCTCGCCTCGTGGAAGGGCGAGGGCTCGGCCTTCAGCGGCGAGGACTTGATCTCCTGCAGCGAGACGCCGATCTTGTCGAGCAGCGGCTGGATCTGCGGATACTGGAAGATGACGCCGATCGAGCCGGTGATCGAGCTGTCGCCGGCGATGATCGTGTCGCCGGCAGTGGCGATCATGTAGCCGGCCGAAGCGGCAAGCGTGCGCACGTCGGAGACGACAGGTTTCTTGGCTGATATCGCCCGGATCGCCTTGAAGATTTTTTCGCCGCCATAGGTGGTGCCGCCTGGCGAGGAGATCGAAATCACCACGGCCTTTACCTGGTCGCTGGTCTCGACCTTCTTCAGCCGCTCCAGAAGCTCGTCATCGTCGACGATCAGCCCCGATATCGTCACATGGGCGATATGCGGGCGGCCCGTCTTGGTGTCGCCGACGGTGAAGCTGTAGAAGGCGAAACCAAGCGCCACGACGAGGGCCACCGCGAGCAGGCGCCAGAACCAGAGCTTGCGGCGCAGCCGCCGGCGATCGGCAATCATCGAACTGTCCATAGAAACCTCCAGCGCTGGCACCGGCTTCGGCATGCAGCCGACCAATCCGGTGAAATAGGTGGCAGCGGCGCGTACGAATGCCACTTTTTGATGTTTTTCCGTTTTGTTGCTTGTTGCAGAAAAAATTCCATATTGGCAAGCCAATGTAATAATGCGAAACGAACTGTGATTGGCGGGCCGCCTTTGTTATGAAGGCGCGGCGATCACCGCACATGGACGAGGCCTATGCTCGATACCCTGAAGAACAACGGACATGCCGCCTACGCCAGGTCCGGCAAGAGCGCCTATGGCGATGCGTTGTTCCATTCCGCCCGCGTGCGGCGGCTGAAGATCTTGTTGCCGGTGGCGGCCCTCATCATCGCGGCTGGCCTGACGGCGGTGGCGTTGGTTAGCATCTATCTGCCCGAGAATATCAAGATGGAAGGCGCCAAGATCGAGAACGGCAAGGTCGTGATGGAAAAGCCGGCGATCGCTGGACGCAATTCCGACGGCATCAACTATTCGATGCTCGCCGAAAGGGCGTTGCAGGATATCCGCAATCCCGATCTCATCACGCTTGAGACCATCAAGGCTGCCGTGCCGATGAATGACGGGCTGATCGCCCGTGTCGTCGCCTCGACGGCGGATTACAATCGCGCTACCGACAACCTGCATATGACGGCCCCCTTCACCCTGGTGCTGAGCAGCGGCCTCAACGCGAATTTCCAGTCCGCCCAGCTCGACATCAAGGGCGGAAACATGAAGAGCGACGACCCCGTCACCATCACCAAGGACAATGCCTCCATTGTTGCGAAGACGCTCCAGATAACCGATAAGGGGCGCGTGATCACATTCGAGGGAAATGTTCGCATGAATGTCGATCCATCCACCATCCATAAACAGGGCACTTAACCAGCCGGGTCATCCATGACAAAAGATTGTCGCATTTCCACTTGCAAGACTGGCCTGGCGTTCATTGCCGGCGCGTTTGCCCTTATTCTGACGGCATCGGGCGCGGGCGCGCAGCAGGCGACGGCCTCGATGCCGGGCATGAAGCTTTCCAACGACCAGCCGATCCAGATCGAAAGCGATAAGCTGGAGATTCACGACCAGGAACACACCGCGTTGTTCACCGGCAAAGTCAAGGTCGTTCAGGGGACGACGACGATGCAGTCCGGCAAGATGACCGTCTATTACAAGGACAAGGCGGCAAAGCCGGCGGCGGACGGGGCGCAACCTGCCGCCCAACCGGCAACGCAGCCGCAGCAGTCGGCCTCGCTTGCATCGGGAAGTGCCGATATCGACAAGATCCTGGTGACGGACAAGGTCTTGCTGACCTCGGGCACGCAGACTGCGACCGCCGATGACGGCAATTTCGACATGGCCTCGCAGACATTCACCCTGACGGCGGATCAGGGAAATAAGGTCATTCTGTCGGATGGGCCGAACGTCTTCACCGGCTGCAAATTGACGGTTCACATGCAGACCGGCCAGGCGGAGCTTGAAAGCTGCGGCGGTCGTGTCCAGATTCAGCTCGATCCGAAATCGCAGCCGAATGCACAGCAGAAGCAGAACTGAGAAGCCGGCCTCCCACGTGAAATTATCATCGCTATCCACCATGTTCGGCAAGCCCGGGCCACAAGCTGCGGGTGCCGCCGACAAGAGCCGCTATCAGGGAACGCTCATCGCACGCGGTCTGACGAAGACCTATGCGACGCGTCGGGTCGTCAACGGCGTCTCTCTGGTGGTGCGCCGGGGCGAGGCCGTCGGCCTGCTCGGACCGAACGGCGCCGGCAAGACCACCTGTTTTTATATGATCACCGGCCTCGTGCCGGTGGATGAAGGCACGATCGAGATCGACGGCAACGATGTCACGACCATGCCGATGTACCGCCGCTCACGCCTCGGCGTCGGTTACCTGCCGCAGGAAGCCTCGATCTTCCGCGGCTTGACCGTGGAAGAGAATATCCGTGCCGTGCTCGAAGTGCATGTCAAGGACAAGGCCGAGCGCGAGCAGAAGCTGAACGAGCTGCTGGAGGAGTTTCATATCCAGAAGCTGCGCAAGACTGCCGCCGTCGCTCTGTCAGGCGGTGAGCGTCGCCGCCTCGAAATCGCGCGCGCCCTTGCGACCGATCCGACCTTCATGCTGCTCGACGAGCCCTTCGCCGGCGTCGACCCGATCTCGGTCGCCGACATCCAGAATCTCGTCCACCACCTGACCGCGCGCGGCATCGGCGTTCTCATCACCGACCACAATGTGCGCGAGACCCTAGGCCTGATCGACCGGGCCTACATCATCCATGCCGGTGAGGTGCTGACCCATGGCCGGGCAAATGACATCGTCAACAATCCGGAAGTGCGCCGGCTCTATCTCGGCGACAATTTCAGCCTCTGAACGCGGACGATGCCAAGACAGAGAAGGTGCGCCCCAGTCGTCCTGAAACGGCGCAGGCCTTCCGGCTGCACCTGTCCCACCACAGAAATTAACCGCGCCGACACAGTTCCGCTTGACCAAATGAGATAAAAAAGCAATTTTTGGGCCAGTTGGACTTCCGCGGCCTGAAGCCTTGATCGGACGCGGTTTCCCGGAGGAATCGAGGGAGTTTCGCGTCCGTCATGGCACTGTCCGCCAGTCTTTTCCTGCGCCAGAACCAATCCCTGGTGATGACACCGCAACTGATGCAATCCATCCAGTTGCTGCAGATGACGCATGTCGAACTCAGCCAGTTCATCGCCCAGGAAGTGGAGAAGAACCCGCTGCTCGAATTTCCGTCGAATGACGGCGAGGCAGGGGGCGAACGTGGCGAAGCCGAAGACGAGCCTTATGGTCATCCGCCGGAGGATGCAGGCTCGGACGACGGCTACGACAACCGCACCGAAGCGCTCTCCAGCGACTGGTACGACAATGGCGGCAGTGCCAGCACCAGCCGGCTGAACGACGAACTCGACGCCAACTATACCAATGTCTTTCCCGATGACAGCGCGCCGCAGCGCCTCGATGCGCCGGAGTTGGTCGGCCAGTGGAAATCGATGCCGGGCAGCGGCGGCGAGGGCGCTGATTATGATCTCGACGATTTCGTCGCCGGACAGGTGTCGCTGCGCGATCATCTCGCCCAGCAGATTCCCTTCGTCCTGCCTGACGTTGCCGATCGGCTGATCGCGCAGAACTTCGTCGATCAGCTTGACGATGCCGGTTATCTGCAAGTCGAGACCGGTGAGCGGCTGGGCACCAGCCTCACGGCCGCCGAGCGCGTGCTTGCCGCCCTCCAGACGCTCGATCCGCCGGGGGTTTTCGCCCGCAGTCTCGCGGAATGCCTGGCGATCCAGCTCCGGCAGAAGGATCGATACGACCCGGCCATGCAGGCGCTCGTCGAAAACCTCGAACTGTTGGCGCGACGCGATTTCGCCACGCTGAAGCGGCTCTGCGGCGTCGACGAGGAGGACCTTCTCGACATGCTCGGTGAAATCCGCCAGCTTAATCCCAAGCCCGGCAGCGGTTTCGAAGCCGGTGTTTCCGAAGCGATCATGCCTGACGTGGTCGTCAGAGTCTCCTCGGATACCGGCTGGCTGGTCGAGCTCAATCCGGATACGCTGCCGCGGGTGCTCGTCAACCAGTCCTACTTTTCCCGCGTGACCCGGAATGGCGAAGATCACGCCTTCCTCTCCGATTGTCTGCAGAGCGCCAACTGGCTGACGCGCAGCCTCGACCAGCGGGCGAAGACCATCATGAAGGTGGCAAGCGAGATCGTCCGCCAGCAGGACGCCTTCCTGCTTTACGGCGTCGACCACCTGCGTCCGCTGAACCTGAAGACGGTCGCCGAGGCGATCAAGATGCACGAATCCACCGTCAGCCGTGTCACCTCGAACAAATACATGCTGACGCCGCGCGGTCTCTTCGAGCTCAAATATTTCTTCACCGTCTCGATCAGCGCCGTCGCCGGTGGCGACAGCCATTCGGCCGAAGCCGTGCGTCACAAGATCCGCGCGCTGATCATGCAGGAGAGCCCTGACGCGGTGCTCTCCGACGACGATATCGTCGACATGCTGAAGAAGGGCGGCGTGGATCTCGCCCGCCGCACGGTTGCGAAATACCGGGAGGCCATGAACATCGCCTCTTCGGTCCAGCGGCGCCGCGAAAAGCGGGCGCTCGCCAAGGTCGCCGGCTTCTGACGCCGCAATGCTTCGGTCTTGATCGAAGCATCGAGCTCCAAATCCCGCTATTTCTCTGACGTCTTGAACGAACTTGGGAAAGCCGACCATGACGCCGCACAATCCGAAGCTTGCCAGGGAGCTTCTCCTGCTGCTGGTGCTGGCAACCCTTTGGGGGGCCTCCTATACTTTCATCAAGATCGGTGTCGAGACGATCCCGCCGGTGACGTTGATCGCCGTCCGCACGCTGATTGCCGGCGGCATCCTGCTTGTCGTCCTCCGCTATCGACGAATCCGCCTGCCCAGTGACCGCGCGATGTGGCGGCGTTTTTTCATTCAGGCCTGTCTGAACAGCGTCATTCCCTTCACGCTGATCGCCTGGGCGGAGCAGTCCGTAGATGCCGGGCTGGCTGTGATCCTCAATTCGGCAACGCCGATCTTCACCTTCCTGCTGACCGTGCTGATAGCCCGCCATGAGCAGGTGACGGCGCGAAAGCTTTTCGGCGTCATATCAGGGCTTGCCGGTATCTGCCTGGTCATCGGCGTCGAGGTGCTCGGCGGTCTCGGCAAAAGCCTGATGGCGCAACTCGCCATCATCCTGGCGACCGCCTGCTATGCAGGCGCGGCGATTTTCAGCAAGAACTTCAAGGGGCTCGAACCCGCCGTGCCGGCGGCCGGCTCGTTGATCTCAGGCGCGGTCATACTCTTGCCGGTCAGCCTCGTCGTCGACCGGCCGTGGACGCTCGATCCCTCGGGCGCATCGATCCTGGCGCTGCTGGCTCTTTCCGCCTTTTCGACGGCCCTTGCCTTTGCGATCTATTTCCGTCTCGTCCAGACGCTGGGTTCGGTCGGAACGACGTCGCAAGCCTATCTCAGGGTGCCGATCGGAGTGACGATCGGCATCGTTTTCCTCGGCGAAAGGCTGAGCCCGACGGCCTGGATTGGACTCGTTTGCGTCATCCTCGGTGTCGCAGCCATGACGATCCCGGCAAGGGTGAGTGCAATCAAGGCGAGAAGTGTCTAGAAATCATTGGCTGGCGGTCGGCGGCAGGCCCTGTATTCGCACGCGCCTGTCGCACGCAGCACGCGCATTAGCATCGCGGTTTTTCGCCCTATTGACTTTTCGACAACGGCTGGCTAGAAGCCCGCCGCAATCGATGCCGCAAACGGCGTCTGGAGTTATCCCCAGCATCAGAAGGGCACCAAGGACCCCCAGGCTGACGCCGATCTTGCTTGAGATTGCGCGAAGTGCTTGGATGAACCTGAGGCTTGGCGTAAACTGATACCCGCAAACGACGATAAGAAGGGAAACTCCATGAGTGTGCGTGTGTCCGGTAAACATATGGAAATTGGTGACTCGTTCCGTCAAAAGATCGAGGACCAAATTGGTATGGCCATCACGAAATACTTCGACGGGGGATATTCGGGTCAGGTGACCGTGGAAAAGGCGAGTTCTCGTTACTCGGCAGACTGCAAGCTTCATCTCGACAGTGGGGTGGTGCTGCATGCGGCCGGCGAGGCGACGGACCCGCAGCTGGCTTTCGACGCCGCTTCCCAGCGCATCGAAAAACGGCTGCGCCGCTACAAGCGCAAGCTGAAGGACCATCACGCCGGAAACCATCTGAACGGTTTTGCAGAAGTCGCCTACACGGTCATGGATTCCGTTCCTGACCACGAAGATGAAATCCCCGACGATTTCGCGCCCGCGATCGTCGCCGAAAGCACGAAGCAGCTGAAGACCATGTCGGTGGCCACCGCCGTAATGGCGCTCGACATGACCGACGAGCCGCTTCTCCTGTTCCGCAGCCCCGGCAAGGAACATCTGAATATCGTTTACCGTCGGCACGACGGAAATATTGGCTGGATCGATTCAGCCAATATCAAAGGCTGAGATCAGGGCTATGAGCGGCGGTATTGCCGCCGCTCCTTGCATTTGATCAAGGCGACAGAAGGAAAAAGAAATGGCATTGGCAGATTTGCTCCATCAGGATGCGATCATTCCCGCCCTCAGAGTAAATTCCAAGAAACAGCTGCTTCAGGAATTGGCCGCAAGAGCCGCCAGGATCACCGGGCTCTCCGAACGGGAGATTTTCGACGTCATCCTGCAGCGCGAACGCCTTGGCTCGACCGGCGTCGGCAACGGCATCGCCATTCCTCACGGCAAGCTGGTCAACATCCATTCGATCGTCGGCATCTTCGCCCGGCTGGAGCAGCCTGTCGATTTCGAGGCCCTGGACGACCAGCCTGTCGATCTCGTCTTCCTGCTGCTGGCGCCGGAGGGCGCGGGTGCTGATCATCTCAAGGCCCTGTCGCGGATTGCCCGCGTGCTGCGCGATCACGATCTGGTCGCCAAGCTGCGCGCCACCGATTCCGCTTCGGCGATCTACGCCTTCCTCAATGAAGAGCAGACGTCGAACGCTGCGTGAACCAGGCCCTGCAAACCTGTGCAGCAGTTTTGCGATAAGGATCTGCAGAAAGCGCGCCGCATGAATCACCTTCGATGCGATGCGCGTCAGGCAAAAACCGCCGGAATTCCCTGAAACAGCAGGAGTTTTACCGGCGGCTTCGCAAGGAAACCCCGCTATATCCGGGCTGCGACGTCTTCACCCGAAGGGATCGAAGGCTGTGCCCCTGATTTGAGGCAGGCGAGCGAACCGGCAACGGCCGCACGGCGCAGCGCCGAGGCAAAATCGAGGCCCTCGTCGAGGCTCGCAGCGAAATAGCCGCAGAAGGTGTCGCCGGCGCCGACCGTATCGACGGGTTCGATCTTCAGGCCCTGCGCCCTTGAAACCGCCCCATCGCGGATGGCGACGACGCCGTCGCCGCCAAGCGTCACGATCAACGTCTGGCCGGTTTCGGCATGCAGCCGGGTCAGGGCTGCCTCACGCGCCTGCGCATCCATGCCATCTTGGCCGGCCAGCCGCTCGAACTCGGTCTCGTTGGCGATGACGATATCGGCAAGTCGGCCGAGACGCGGCGCATCGGAGATCAAAGGAGCAAGGTTGAGGATGCTGGTGACGCCTTTGGCGCGGGCGGCCGACAGGGCGCGTTCGACGGCTGCAGCCGGCACTTCGAGCTGCAGCATCAGGATATCGCCTTCCTTCATGCCGCCGATCGCCGTCTCGGCATCCTCAGGCGCGACCAGGCCGTTGGCGCCGGGAACGACGGCGATCATGTTTTCGCCGTCGCCGCCGACAAGGATCAGCGCCGTGCCGGTGGGACCGTCGACATGTTTGACGAGAGAAAGATCGGTTCCTGCATCATCGAGCAGGGAAAGGGCATCGGCGGCGAAGCTATCCTTGCCGACGGCGCCGGCCATATGCACATAGCGGCCGGCGCGCCGCGCTGCCAGCGCCTGGTTGGCGCCCTTGCCGCCGGCGGCTGTGGCAAAACCGTTGCCGGCCACCGTTTCGCCGGGCTTCGGCAGGCGCTCGGTCGTGGCGATGAGGTCCATGTTGATGGACCCGAAAACTGTTATCATCAAGAGTGTCCCGTCTTTTGGGGCATGCGGCGGCGGCATGCTCCACTTCTTCGATAGAGCATGATGCCGAAAAGTGTGCGCTGTTTTCGAAAGACATCATGCTCCTGCTGTTTCATTCGGGCGAGACACTGCCCGAAGCGGTCACTCCTCGTCAACCACCCTGAGCTTGAGAAGACCGGTACGGCTTTCCACCGATTTGGCCGCAGGTTCGCTGTCGCGAGCAGGCTTGGCCTCGCCGCCTGCCTCGAATTCCAGCGCTTCGATCTTGGCGCCGCGCCTGGTGAGTTTGTCGGCCGAGGTGACCACCATGTCGATATCCTTCTGCGCCAGGGCGAAATGACCCTGCAGCTTGCGCACCCGCTCGTCGAGGCGGCCGAGATCGTCCATCAGGATCGCCACCTCGCCCTGGATCAGATGCGCCTGCGCCCGCATGCTCTGGTCCTTGAGCACGGCCTGGATGACCTGGATCGACAGCATCAGCAGCGACGGCGAGACGATGACGATGCGCGCCCGGTGCGCCTTCTGCACCACCGGCTCGAAGTTTTCGTGGATCTCGGCGAAGATCGATTCCGACGGCACGAAGAGAAAGGCCGTGTCCTGGGTTTCGCCCTGGATCAGATATTTCTCGGAAATGTCCCTTATATGGACCTCCATGTCGCGGCGGAACTGCTGGCCGGCGGTCTTGCCGGCCTCGGGACTGCCGGCGTCGCGGATCGCGTTCCAGGCTTCGAGCGGGAATTTTGCGTCGATCACCAGCGGCGGCGCACCGTTCGGCATGCGGATCGTGCAATCCGGTCGCGAGCCGTTGGTGAGCGTCTGCTGGAAGGCATAGGCGCCCATCGGCAGGCCGTCGGCGACGATGGTCTCCATCCGCGACTGGCCGAAGGCGCCGCGTGTCTGCTTGTTGGACAGAATGGCCTGCAGCCCGACGACATCCTTGGCGAGCGTCTGGATATTGTTCTGCGCGGCATCGATCACCGCCAGCCTTTCCTGCAGCCGCTGCAGGTTCTCATGCGTCGATTTGGTCTGGTCGGTGATCGTCGAGTTGACGCGCTGCGACATGCCGTCGAGGCGTTGGCTGATCGTCTGGTTGAGTTCACTCTGCCGCGCGCCGAAGACCTCGGTCATCGCCGCGATGCGGCCCTGCATCTCCGCCTGGATCCTGAGAAGCTCGGCCATGCGCGCGTCGCTTTCCCCAGCGCGCAAGCTCGCTTCCTCCGCCTGCTCGTGGCGAAGGCTCGCGCCCCGCAGCAGCACGATCACCAGCAGGACAAACGCCAACAGAACCCCGCCGGCAAGCGCCAGCATGGCCGGGCTGATCGAGGCAAGCGACACAGTGAACGAATCGGAATTGACGGTCATGTCGCAACCATACCAGAAGAGACGGTAATATATAGATCAAAGGGTGAACGGAATTGGCGGTCGCCACTATCCTCGCACGCCGCTGCTTCTGCTGGCTCCTTCGGAGAAATTGCGCCTCGATTTAACTATTGCTCAACCATATTCGCCAAAACCTGCGGCGCAGAATTCCTTCCCGCGCACTCGCGCCAAGTACAGAGATCCCGATGACCTCCCAGCAGACCGACAGTGCCCTCAGGCAGCGTCTCGATTTCATCGAACTCGACGAGGCGGCGCGCAAGTCGATGCGGGATCTGCGCCCTGTCATCACCGAGCTGATCGGCGGCGCCCTCGATAAATTCTACGCCAAGATTGCCAGAACCCCGGCTGTCGCCGGCTTCTTTGCCGACAAGAACCATGTCGGCAAAGCCAAGCAGCGCCAGCAGGATCATCGGGCCAATCTCGCCGGCGGTGCGTTCGATGACAGTTATGTCGACGGCGTCACCGCGGTCGGCCGGACGCACGCCCGCATCGGCCTGGAGCCGCGCTGGTATATCGGCGGTTACGCCATCGTCATGTCCGAACTCGTCAAGGGCATCATGGAAAAGCAGTGGCCGCCGGTCTTCGCGCGCCAGCAAGGCAAGCTGCTGGCCGAGAAGCTGTCGGCCGTCATCAAGGCTGGCATGCTCGACATGGATTATTCCATCTCGGTCTATCTCGAAACGCTCGAAGCCAAGCGTCGCGCCTTGGAAGAGCAGCGCGCCAAGGCCGAATCCGACCAGGCGATGGCACTGGAGCAACTGCGCCGCGGTCTGGAAGCACTGTCGAACGGCGATCTCGAAGCCACTCTGCCGTCCGACCTGCCGGGTAATTTCCGGCAGATGGCCGAGGATTACAACCGCGCCGTCGGCGCCCTTCGCAAGTCCTTCGCATCCGTGCGCGAGGCCTCGGGCCAGATCATGGGCGGCGCCGATATCATTTCCACTGCGACCAACGACCTGGCGCTGCGCACCGCCCAGCAGGCGGCAGGCGTCGAGGAGAGTTCAGCCGCCCTGCAACAGCTCTCCGTCAGCGTCGGCCAGACGGCCGCCAATGCCGAAAAGGCATCGGCTGCCGTGCGCGAGACGCAGCAGAAGGCGAAGAACTCCGGCGAACTCGTCACCAGCGCCGTCTCGGCAATGGCCGGCATCGAGAAATCCTCGACCGGGATCTCCAAGATCATCGGCGTCATCGATGAGATCGCCTTCCAGACCAATCTTCTGGCGCTGAACGCTGGTGTCGAAGCGGCGCGTGCCGGTGATGCCGGCAAGGGTTTTGCCGTCGTCGCCCAGGAAGTCCGCCAGCTCGCCCAGCGCACGGCGGAAGCCGCCAAGGAGATCAAGAACCTGATCTCGCAGAGCTCGACCCAGGTCAATGAGGGCGTCGGCATCGTCTCCAGTACCGGCGAGGCGCTGAACGACATGATCAGCCGCATCGACATCATCAACCGTTTCGTCGCCGATATCGCCGCCGCCGCCCGCGACCAGGCGACCGGCGTCAATGAGGTCAGCATCGCGGTCCGCAACATGGGTGCGATCACCCAGCAGAATTCGGACATGGTTGAGCACTCCTCGGCAGAAACCCGCCGCCTCAAGGACGAGGTGGAGAACCTGATCGAACTGCTGCGCCGCTTCCGCGCCCGGCCCGAGGGCCATGCCGCCATCGCTGCCCGCCGGGCGGCCTGAGGCGAATATGGCGAAATTCCAGGCGGGGATGCAAAAAAGCGTCTTCCCCGCCTGCCGGATAATTCCATAGTCGGAAAAGATGGGTTATGGGAACGCCATGACCATCAAGCCACTCATCATTCTTCCCGATCCCGTTCTCCGTCAGATCTCCAAGCCGATCGAGCGGGTTGACGCCTACCTGCAGCGCCTTGCCGACGACATGCTGGAAACCATGTACGACGCGCCGGGCATCGGCCTTGCGGCAGTTCAGATCGGCGTACCGCGCCGGATGCTGGTCATCGACATCGCGCGCGAGGGCGAGGACAAGCAGCCGCAGGTGTTCATCAACCCGGAGATCGTCACATCCTCCGACGAGCGCTCGGTCTACGAGGAAGGCTGCCTTTCGATCCCGGATTATTATGCCGAGGTCGAGCGCCCGGCTGTCGTCTCGGTCAAATATCTCGACCGGAACGGCAAGGAACAGACGGTTGAAGCCGACGGCCTGCTCGCCACCTGCCTGCAGCACGAGATCGACCATCTGAACGGCGTGCTGTTCATCGATTATATCTCGCGGCTGAAGCGGGAGATGGTGATCAAGAAGTTCACCAAGGCGGCGAAGTCGAAGGCGCTCTGAGCATTGCGTTGAAAATTCACCGGAAAGGCACTATGATATCACCGATATCATGATGGAGATGCCGAATGGGTGACCTGCTTATCCGCGATGTTCCGGATGTGATGAAACGGCAGCTTCAGGAAAGCGCGCAGCGCAATGGCCGCAGCCTTTCGGAGGAGGCGATCGAAATCCTCCGCCGGCAGATTGCTGCGGAGCGCTCGGGCGTTTCGGCCGGGCAGCGCCTGCGCTCCCTGATGGGTGACGAAAGATTGCGCGAAGATGAAGTGGAAGCCATTGCCGCATCGCGCCACGAACGCGATCGCGAACCACCGCGCTTCGACACATGATCGTCCTCGATACGAATGTGATTTCCGAAATGCAGGGTAGGGCCCACAGCGAGCGGATATTGAATTGGCTTGATGGCTACGACGTTGAAACGCTATTTCTGACGACGATCGCCGTCGCCGAAATGCGCTATGGTCTTGAACTCCTCGACGACGGCAGGCGAAAGACAGCGTTGGTATCCGACTTCAATCGGATCGAATCGGAATTTGCCGGCCGTATCCTCGGGTTTTCCCTCAGTGCGGCGAACCGGTACGGGCTATTGGCAGCGGAGCGCAGAAAGGCCGGGCGGCCGATCGAAACGAAGGATGCGATGATTGCCGCCATCTGCCTTGCCAACGGCGCGACGCTTGCCACCGGCAACACCAGAGATTTCGAGGGGCTTGATCTCAAGCTCGTAAACCCGTTTGAAGACGGTTGATCCTCAATTGGCGAGATAGAATGTCTCTTCGCATCATTTTCATGGGAACCCCGGAGTTCTCGGTTCCGACCTTGCGCCTGCTCGTCGATGCCGGCCACAGGATTGTCGCCGTCTATACGCAGCCGCCGCGGCCAGGCGGGCGGCGCGGGCTCGATCTGCAGAAATCGCCGGTGCATCAGGCGGCCGAACTGCTAGGTCTCCCGGTCTTCACGCCGGTCAATTTTAAAGATCCTGAGGAGCGCGAGAGATTTGCCGCTCTCAAGGCCGATGCCGGCGTCGTTGTTGCCTACGGATTGCTGCTGCCGGAGGCGGTTTTGAACGGCACCCGGGATGGCTGCTATAACGGCCATGCCTCGCTGCTGCCGCGCTGGCGGGGTGCGGCTCCGATCCAGCGGGCGATCATGGCGGGTGACGCAAAGACCGGCATGATGGTGATGAAGATGGACAAGGGTCTCGATACCGGCGCCGTGGCGCTGACCCGAGAAGTCGAGATCGGCCCCAACATGACGGCAGGCGAGTTGCATGACCGGCTGATGCAGGTCGGCGCCAAGGCGATGACCGAGGCCATGGTCAAGCTGGAGATGAACGACCTGCCATTGACCCCGCAGCCGGAAGAAGGCGTGCTCTATGCCGCCAAGATCGACAAGGCCGAGACGCGGATCGATTTCGCCAGGGATGCCAGGGATGTGCACAATCATATCCGCGGCCTGGCGCCATTTCCGGGGGCCTGGTTCGAACTTGAGATCGGCGGCAAGCCCGAGCGGGTGAAGGTGCTGGGCTCCGAGCTGGCCGAAGGCCAGGGGATAGCCGGGCAATTGCTGACCGACGATCTTCTGGTCGCCTGCGCGTCGGGGGCGGTGCGGCTGACACGGCTGCAGAAGGCAGGCGGCAAGCCGCTCGCCGCAGCCGATTTCCTCAGGGGCACGCCGCTTGGCGCAGGCACGAGGCTTTCCTGATGCCACGTTTCCGCATGACCGTCGAATATGACGGCGGCCCCTATGTCGGTTGGCAGCGACAGGAGAACGGCCCCTCGGTGCAGAGCGCGATCGAAGCGGCGGTGCTGTCGCTGACCGGCGAGACGGTCTTGGTCCGCGGCGCCGGCCGCACCGATTCTGGCGTCCACGCGATGGGGCAGGTGGTTCATACCGATCTTTCCAAGGACTGGTCGCCCTATAAGCTGCAGAATGCCTTGAATGCCCATCTGAGGCTCGCCGGCGAGCGTGTCTCGATTCTCGATGTCGAGGCGGCTCCCGAATTCTTCGATGCTCGCTTCTCGGCTTTGCGGCGCCATTACCTCTACCGTATCCTCAGCCGCCGGGCGCCGCTGGCGCTTGAAGCCGGCAAGGCCTGGTGGGTACCGAAGGTGCTCGATCACGAGGTCATGCACGCCGCCGCCCAGAAGCTGGTCGGCCGGCACGATTTCTCCACCTTCCGCGCCGCACATTGCCAGGCAAACAGCCCGGTGCGCACGCTCGACCGGCTGGATGTGACCCGCAACGGCGAGCTCATCGAGATCCGCGCCACGGCGCAGAGCTTCCTCCACAACCAGATCCGCTCCTTCGCCGGCACGTTGAAGCTCGCCGGTGAAGGCAAATGGACGCCTGAAGATGTCGAGGCAGCCCTCGAAGCCCGCGACCGCAAGGCCTGCGGCCCGGTGGCACCGCCCGATGGGCTCTATTTCATGCAGGTGGATTATCCCGACGTGATCCCGGATCGCCGCAGGCCGGTCACCGATGACGGTGACGGCGAAGATCTGTCGTAAGCCCGCTCAGGGGGGATAGATGCCGAGGAAGTGCTGCAGATATTCCGAAAGGATCATCGACGGCACGAGCAGCACCAGCGTCAGTGCCCCGACCATCAAGGCGTGACCATGGCAGATCATCCGGACAATGCGCGCCAGCGCGAAGACCTGCGCCAGCATGAAGGCAAGGAGCAGCAGCGAGACGAGGCCGACGGAACCGGGCAGAAAGACCACCATCGCCAGCAGCAGCCCGTTGATATAGGAGAGCGGCACGCCGAGCCAGTTGACGCTGACGACGACGGGGGCGAAACGCTCACCCATGCGGAAGGCCAGCAGCAGCAGCCCGGCAAAGACCAGCGGCACAAACCAGTTGGCGACCTCGACAAGGCCGAGCCTGACATAGAAGGCAAAGCCGACATCGGCTTCCGGCGGCATCGACCGCAGGAAGGCCTGTCGCCACCAGAGCCAGGAAATGCCCATCGGCGGCAGGCACCAGGCCATCGCCCAGAACGAGCGGTTGACGCCGCGCTCGGACATGTCGAGGTAGCGGAAGCCGCGCGGATCCAGCCGGATCAGCAGCCAGAGGCCGGCCAGATAGTACTGGACTTCCCTAAGCCCCGGCATTGGCGAACCAGCGGGCGATGAAGGTCTCGTAGATCGCCGTCAGCGTCTCTAGATCGGCGACTGCGACGCGCTCGTCGACCATGTGCATCGTCTGGCCGACGAGGCCGAACTCGACGACCGGGCAATAATCCTTGATGAAGCGCGCATCCGACGTGCCGCCGGTGGTCGAAAGCGCCGGCGAGCGGCCGGCAACGCTCTCGACGGCCGATGACAGCGAGGCAATCAAGCCATTGTTGCGCGTCAGGAACACGTGGCTCGGCCGGTCGGCCCAGACGATATCGTATTTCACCGGCTCGCGGCCCGGCCGCAGCTGGCCGTTGCCGGCGGCGGCATCGAGGCGGCGCAGGATTTCGGCGCGCAGCGTTTCGGTCGTCCAGCTGTCGTTGAAGCGAATGTTGAAGCTGGCCGATGCCTTCGCCGGAATGACATTGGTCGCCGGATTGCCGACATCGACCGTGGTCACTTCGAGGTTCGAGGGCTGGAAGTCGTCGGTGCCACCGTCGAAGGGCGGGTCCATCAGCGCCTGGGTCAGCTGCAGCATGCCGCGCACCGGATTGTCGGCAAGGTGCGGATAGGCGGCATGGCCCTGGACGCCGTGCACGGTGATTCGGCCTGACAGCGAGCCGCGCCGGCCGATCTTGATCATGTCGCCCAGCCTGTCCGGATTTGTGGGCTCGCCGACTAGGCAGGCATCCCAGCGCTCGCCGCGCTCAGTGGCCCATTGCAGGAGCTTGACCGTGCCGTTGATCGCCGGGCCTTCTTCATCGCCGGTGATCAAGAAGGAGATCGAGCCGGAGGGCGGCCCGTTTTTCTCGATATGACGGGCGACGGCGGCGACGAAACAGGCGATGCCGCCCTTCATGTCGACGGCGCCGCGGCCGAAAAGCTCACCCTTTGCAATCTCGGCGGCAAAGGGCGGATGCGTCCAGGCGGCCTCGTCGCCGACCGGCACGACATCGGTATGGCCGGCAAACATCAGATGCGGGCCATTCTTGCCGAGGCGGGCATAGAGGTTTTCGATATCGGCTGTGCCCTCTTCGCTGGCCTTCACCTTGTCGACGGTGAAGCCGAGCGGCGCAAGCATGGCGTCGAGCGCGGACAGCGCGCCGCCTTCGGCGGGTGTCACGGAGGGGCAGCGAATCAGCGTCTGGAGATTGGCGACGGGATCGGTAGCGGTCATGGCGGTCGAACTATCCGGCGGGAATGGCAAAGACATGGCAAGGCGGCGGCGCCTCGCGTAAAAGACGCCGTCTGTTTACCGGATCAATGTCCTGGTGTCATCAATCTCTGAGCAGCTCGTTGATGCCGGTCTTGGAGCGGGTCTGTTCATCGACGCGCTTGACGATGACGGCGCAGTAGAGATGCGGCGCCGGCTTGCCGTTGCCCATGGTCGCATTGGCCGACGGCATCGAGCCGGCGACGACGACGGAATAAGGCGGCACTTCGCCGTAGGTCACCTCACCGGTGGCGCGGTCGACGATCTTGGTCGACTTGCCGATAAAGACGCCCATGCCGAGCACCGAGCCCTCGCGGACGATGCAGCCCTCGACCACTTCCGAACGAGCGCCGATGAAGCAATTGTCCTCGATGATCGTCGGGCCGGCCTGCATCGGCTCCAGCACGCCGCCGATGCCGACGCCGCCGGACAGATGCACATGCTTGCCGATCTGGGCGCAGGAGCCGACCGTTGCCCAGGTGTCGACCATCGTGCCTTCGCCGACATAGGCGCCGAGATTGACGAAGGAGGGCATCAGGATGGCGTTCGGGGCAATATAGGCCGAGCGGCGCACGACGCAGTTCGGCACGGCGCGGAAGCCGGCGGCGCGGAATTGGTTTTCGCCCCAGTTTTCGAACTTCGACGGCACCTTGTCCCACCATGTGGAATTGCCCGAACCGCCCTTGACCACGTCCATATCGTTGAGACGGAAGGACAAGAGCACGGCCTTCTTCAGCCACTGATTGACCGTCCAGGCGCCGTCGGCGCCGCGCGTCGCGACGCGGACCGTGCCGGCATCGAGCAGATCGAGTGCGGCTTCGACCGCATCGCGAACCTCGCCCTTCGTCGACGTGTTCACATTGTCGCGATTGTCGAAGGCGGCTTCGATGGTCTTTTCGAGGGATGCGAGGTCGGTGGCGCTCATGAGAATTCCTTAAACTTCGATCTTTATCGTGGAGACGGCGAAATCTCCGGAACGCGGTTGGCGGGGGTTTATCCTGCTCTACAGCATGCAGCCGTAGAACGGAATGATTTTTCCGACAAGATCGCACCTGGATTCAAGGCGTTATAGCGACATATCCGGCTTCGTAGCCGGCAATACTGAAAGGCATTTCGAGATGGCGAAGGGACGGAACGGCGGTTCGCGGCGCAAGGATGGCGTATGGGACCCGCTGAAGAGCAGTTCGACCGACAGGCAGCGCGCCGAGGCCGTGCCGAAGACGCCGCAGACGATGTCGCCTGCCTACCGCCTTGCCTATGTCGACGAGGATTTCCTCTGCCGCGAGGAGCTGCGGCCGATCCGCCTGCAGCTGGAACTGATGAAGCCGGAAATGATGCTGACCGAACGCGGCATCAAGTCGACCGTCGTCATGTTCGGCGGCGCCCGCATTCCCGCCCCTGGGCAGAGCGCCTGGGCCGCCCGCAACGATGTCCAGCGCGTCAACCTGGAGGCGGCCTCGGTCTATTATGACGAGGCGCGCAAATTTGCCGGGCTTTGCTCGAAATATTCGGCGAGCTTCGATTTCCACGAATATGTCATCGTGACCGGCGGCGGCCCCGGCGTGATGGAAGCGGGCAATCGCGGCGCGGCCGACGAGGGCGCACCGTCGATTGGCCTCAATATCGTGCTGCCGCACGAGCAGGCGCCGAACGCCTATGTGACGCCGGAACTCAGCTTCAACTTCCACTATTTTGCCATCCGCAAGATGCATTTCATGGTGCGCGCCAAGGCGATCGCAGTGTTTCCCGGCGGCTTTGGAACACTCGACGAATTCTTCGAATGCCTGACACTGATCCAGACCGGCCGCATGGAGCGTCTGCCGCTGATCCTCTTCGGCGAGACGTTCTGGAGGCGCATCATTAATTTCGACGCATTGGCCGAATTCGGCACGATCGCGCCCGACGACGTCAAGCTGATCAGCTTCGTCGACACGGCTGAAGCCGCGTGGAAGATTGTCCAGGATTTCTACGAACACCGAGAATAACGCAATTCCGAGGCAAAGTGCAAAGCGGTTTTCCGTCCGGAATGCGTAGAACAAACAGTTAGATCTCCGCTCTTTCCTCGCCGAACCAGGGGAAAGAGCGGAGCAATGGTGCGACAGGCCTTACAGAAGCGGCCGGTCCGGCATGTCGTCGATCGAGATGACGCCGTCCTTGTTGCGGTCCATCCGCGCAAACAGCTTGTCGAAGGCGGCGACGGCTTCCTGTTTGGAAATCTGGCCGTTCTGGTCGGTGTCGACCCGGTGCATCATCATCGAGGCGCGCATGAAGTTGCCGCCATGGCGCATCCAGTGATGTCCGTCACGGCCATCGTGCCCGCCGTGCCCGTCGCGGGGCGGCCGTGCCTGATCGTTATCCTCCGGTGTCGCGGCTGCGGTATCCGCATCCTTGGTTTCGCCGGCATCCTGCTTGCGCTGATCCTTCATCGCCTGCATCTGCGTCTTCTGGTATTCGCGGATTTCGCCCGGGGTCAGCGATCCGTCCTTGTTGGTGTCGATCGCAGCGAAAACCTTGTCGAGTCCGGTGGTGGCCTCCTCCTTGGTAACCTGCCCGTCCTTGTTTGCGTCGAATTGCTTGAGCATGCGGACATAGGTGATTTCGCGGAAGGCGGCAGGCCCTGGACCGTGCATGCCTGCCTGCTGACGCGGCCCGTCACCGGGTGCGGCATAGCCTGCCCCGGCGGCTGCGCCGAAGATGAGGGTGGAGGAAAGCGCTGCCAGTATCAGCTTGTTGCGGTACATCGTATTTGCCTTTCGTAAGGTGTCCCCTCACGAAGAAAGCTATGGCAACAGGGCGGAAAGACCCAGTTAAACATCGGTAAGCTGAATGAAACTTTGGTAATGCCGTCGGTCGCCGTCAGCCCGGGCGAAATCAGCCCGGACCGGTAATCCTGCCGAGAAACGCGGCGAGGTCGTCGGTGACGAAGTCGATATGATCCTCTTCGCCGCTGGTCTTTTCCCACCATTCGACGACCGTTTCTTCGAGATTGCGCGGCACCAGCAGCACGGTCTGCATGCCGAGCGCCTTCGGCACGGTCAGATTGCGCGGCAGATCCTCGAACATCGCTGCCTTGCTCGTTTCGACGCGCTTCAACGCCATGAATTTGTCGTAGGTCGCCTGCGCCGGCTTCGGCACGTAGTCGGCGGCGACGATATCGAAGATGTCGTCGAAATGCTCGAGAATGCCGAGCGCTTCGGCCGTCATTTCCGCATGCTTGACGCTGCCATTGGTGAAGATGAACTTGCGCCCCGGCAGCGCCTTGATCGCCGCGCCGAGTTCAGGCTGCGGCGTCAGCGCCGTGTAGTCGATCGCATGCGCCTTTTCGAGGAAGTCGTTCGGGTCGATGCCGTGATGGATCATCAATCCCTGCAGCGTCGTGCCATGCTCGAGGTAATATTGCTTCTGCAGCTTGCGCGCCTCTTCCCGCTCCATCTGTAAGAGCGCCGCGACATAAGCGGTCATGTTCTTGTCGATCTGCGCGAAGAGATTGACATGATGCGGATAGAGCGTGTTGTCGAGGTCGAAGACCCAGTCTGTGACGTGCGCGAAGTCGGCTTTATCAGGCGTGCGGTCGATCTTTGTCATGGCGGACTTATGGCACGGGTACGGCCGCAAGGAAATCGACAAGAATAAAATAGACGCCCGATTTTCGGCGGACGTCGCAGGCTCGGGATGCTAGAAAACGGACATGTTTTTCGAACGGCCCGACGATGATACGCTCTATGATGCCCTGATCGCGCGCTGCGCCGATTATGAGGGCCAGGCCTATGTCTGCGTCAAGACGACGGGCATCTTCTGTCGTCTGACCTGTCCGGCGCGTAAGCCGAAGCGGGAAAATACCCTGTTCTTCGAGACGATCGCCGCCTGCATGCATTCCGGCTTTCGCCCCTGCCGGCGCTGCCGGCCGCTGGAGCAGCCGGGCAGGGAGCCGATCGTCGACGTGTTGCTTGCCGCGCTCGACAGCGAGCCGCAGGTTCGCTGGACCGAAGACGAGCTTGTGCGCCGCGGACATGATCCCTCGACGGTGCGGCGCGCCTTCAAGCGGGCGTTCGGCATGACCTTTCATGACATCGTCCGCTACCGCCGTCTCGGGCAAGCGGCCCGGCAACTGGCCGATGGCGCACGCGTCATCGATGCGCAGATCGACGCCGGATACGAGTCTCCGAGCGGCTTCCGCACGGCATTCCAGCGGCTCGTCGGCAAGGCGCCGGCGCTCTCGCAGAACCGCGAACTGCTTTTTGCCGACTGGTTCGACACGCCGCTCGGGCCGATGATCGCGGTTGCCGACCAGACACATCTGCATCTGCTCGAATTTCACGACCGCAAGGCGCTACTGAGCGAGCTCGAGGCACTGCAGAAGCGCGTCCGCTCCTCGGTCGCGATCGGCCGCACGCCGGCAATCGACCGGATCGAGACGGAGATCCGGGACTATTTCGAAGGGCGGCGCACGGTCTTCACGACGCCATTGGCGCTCGGCGGCACGCCCTTCGAAAAACATGTCTGGGCAAAGCTCATGGATATCCCTGTCGGTCAGACCCGCGCCTATGGCGATCTTGCAAGGCAGATGGAAAGGCCGGAAGTCGTGCGTGCCGTCGGCCGCGCCAACGGCGCCAACCAGCTAGCCATCATCGTGCCCTGTCATCGCGTGCTCGGCGCGGATGGATCGTTGACCGGCTATGGCGGCGGGCTCTGGCGCAAGCAATGGCTGCTGCGGCATGAAGAGAAGATCAGCACACAATCAAAGATGGAGGAGACAACATGAACCAGACTGAAAAGGCCAAGGCATTCGGCGCGCTGCACCGCAAGGGCAACCCGGTCATTCTTTACAACATCTGGGATGCCGGAACGGCCAAGGCGGTGACGGAAGCCGGCGCCAAGGCGCTGGCGACCGGAAGCTGGTCGGTCGCCGCCGCTCAAGGCTATGGCGACGGCCAGAAGCTGCCGATGGAAGTGCTGCTTGAGACGGCACGCTCGATCGCCGCCGTCAACGAACTGCCGCTCTCGGTCGATTTCGAAGGCGCCTATTCGACGGACCCTTCAGGTGCCGCGGCCAATGTGGCGAAAGTGATCGAGGCCGGCGCCGTCGGCATCAATTTCGAGGATCAAAAGATCGGCGCGAGCGGCCTTCATCCGGTGGAGGCGCAGGCGGCCCGCATCCGCGCCATCCGGGAAATGGCCGAGGCGAGGGATATCGATTTCTTCATCAACGCCCGCACCGACCTGTTCCTTCAGGAAGGCGACGGCTCCAGGCATGCCGGTCTGGTCGACGAGGCAGTCGAGCGTGGCAAGGCCTATGCAGCGGCAGGCGCCAGCGGCTTCTTCGTGCCCGGCCTCATCGAACCAGCGCTGATCGAGAAGATCTGCGCCGCCTCCAGCATGCCGGTCAATATCATGATGAAGCCGGGCGCGCCCGAACCGGCAGCGCTCGGAAAGCTCGGCGTCTCGCGCATCAGCTACGGCCCGGGGCCATACCGGGCCATGATGGAGAAGCTGAAGGAAGCCGCGGCGGCGATCTATAGCCCGCTCTGATTTCGGCTCCAGTCTTGGAAGATGCGTCCCTTCGCCGGTGAAGGGCGCAACCTCGATCAGGGGACGATCAGCGTTCCGACGCCGTGCTCGGTGAAGATCTCGAGCAGGACGGAATGGGCTGTCTTGCCGTTCAGGATGACGACGCCCTGGACGCCGGCCTTGATCGCATCGATGCAGGTCTCGACCTTCGGGATCATGCCGCCCGAGATCGTGCCGTCGGCGATCAGCGCATGCGCTTCGGCGACGGAAAGCTCCTTGATCAGCTGGCCGTTCTTGTCGAGCACGCCGGGCACATCGGTCAGGAAGAGCAGGCGGGTGGCGTTCAGCGCGCCGGCAATGGCGCCGGCGAAAGTATCGGCATTGATGTTGTAGGTGGCGCCGTCGCGGCCGGGTGCGACCGGGGCGATCACCGGGATCATCTCGGAGCGGGCGAGCAGATCGAGCAGCGTGCGGTCGACCTCGACCACCTCGCCGACGAAGCCGAGATCGAGCACGCGCTCGATGTTGGAATCCGGATCCTTCACGGTCTTGCGCGCCTTTTCGGCGAAGACCATGTTGCCGTCCTTGCCGCAAAGGCCGATCGCCCATTCGCCGGTCTGGTTGATGAGCGCGACAATTTCCTTGTTGATCGAGCCGGCGAGCACCATCTCGACGATCTCGACCGTCTTCTGGTCGGTGACGCGAAGCCCGCCCTCGAATTTCGATTCGATGCCCATCTTGCTCAGCATGGCGCCGATCTGCGGGCCGCCGCCGTGAACGACGATCGGGTTGACGCCCGATTGCTTCAACAGCGCGATGTCGCTGGCAAAGGCCTTGCCGAGCTCGGGATTGCCCATGGCGTGGCCGCCATATTTGACGACAATCGTCTTGTTCTCGTAACGCTGCATGAAGGGCAGCGCCTTGGCCAGAAGCCGTGCCTGCAGTTCGCTTTCGGACTCGTTCATGGGGACCCCGCAGAATTGTTCGCGGCCTTTTATCGCAAGTTTCTGACAGAGGGAATAATCCAGAGGGCAATAGTTTTTCGTATCTGGCGCGGAGCCGGTGGTCTTTACCGTCCGGCGCACGCAAGTATGATATGAGGAACGGCATGCAAGGCGATGAGATTGCAGACCTGATCGGCCGCGTCGCGCTCAGCGACCGCAGGGCTTTTATTGCCCTTTACAATCAGACCGGGCCGAAACTTTTTGCCATCTGCCTGCGTATCTTGAAGGATCGCACGGAAGCCGAAGAAGCCCTGCAGGAAGTCTATATCAGCATCTGGCAAAGGGCCGGAAGTTTCCAGGCAGCCACAGGTTCGTCCTCGGCGTGGCTTTCGGCGATTGCCCGCAATCGGTCGATCGATACGTTGCGGTCGCGCAAGCCTATCGCCGACGAAATCGACAGTGCCTACGATCTTGCCGATGCCGCACCCGACCCGGAAATGCAGACGGTGACGAAGGATGAAGGAAGGCGGATTGACACCTGCATGGAAGAGTTGGAAGCTGATCGTGCGGTCGCGGTGAAACGGGCTTATGTCGAAGGGCTGAGCTATCAGGAACTGGCTGATCAGTTTGGTGTCCCGCTGAACACGATGCGGACCTGGCTCAGGCGCAGCCTGTTGAAACTGAGAGAGTGCATGGAACGATGACATCCCCCGACAAAAGCAAGGGAGACCGCTCCCGCGACGAGGTTCTCGCCGGCGAATATGTGCTTGGCGTCCTCTCGCTGCAGGACCGACGGGTGGTGGAAGAGCGCATTCGCCACGATCGGCCCTTTGCCGCGATCGTCAGCCGCTGGGAAACCAACCTTTCCGCCTTCAATGACGAGTATGAAACCGCCTCGCCAAACCGGGAAACCTTCAAGCAGATCGAGGCGCGGCTTTTCGGCGATGCTGCAAAACCCGCATCCTTTTCGCAAGGAATCTGGAATTCGGCGGTTTTCTGGCGCTCGCTGAGCTTTGCCTGTGTCGTCGTCGCCGTCAGCGCCGTTATCTTCGCCTCCGACGTGGTGCCGCAGCCGCAGGGGCCGACACCGCTGGTGGCCTCGCTTTCCGGCCAGAACAGCGCCATCAATCTTCTCGCCTCCTACGAGCTGCAGAGCGGCCGGCTGAAGATCGTGCCGGTGGCCGCCGGCAAGCCGGAGGAGAAGTCACTGGAACTCTGGCTGGTGCTGGGCAGCGGCCTGCCGAAATCGCTCGGCGTCTTCCAGCCGGGCGAGAGCGGCGAACTCGTCATTCCCGCCGATCTGCGCAGCCATCTCGCCGATGGTGCAACGCTTGCCGTCAGCCTCGAACCCTTCGGCGGCTCGCCGACCGGCCAGGCGACCGGTCCGGTGATCGCAAGCGGCGCCTTGCGCCGGCCATGATTGGGCGCCGGTCGTAAATCGCGCGCCCATAAAATCATTTTCTCCCAACTGAAACTCTTTGGCGCAAGCCTCCGTAGTTCGAAATGTCCGGACGACGCTCAGGCATAAAGCCCGCGGATGGTGTCCGGTGAGGAGAAAATCATGATCAAGTCCGTATTGCGCGGTTTTGCACTCGCGACCGCCCTATCCGCTGTCGCCTTTGCCGCCGCCAAGAACCCGGAAGTCGGCGGTGCGGCGATGTTCGCCACCAAGAACATCATCGAAAACGCTGTCAATTCGAAGGATCACACGACGCTGGTCGCAGCCGTCAAGGCGGCGGGCCTGGTCAGCACGCTCGAGGGCAAAGGCCCCTTCACCGTCTTTGCGCCGACCAACGAAGCTTTCGCCGCCCTGCCGAAAGGCACGGTCGAGACGCTGCTGAAGCCGGAAAACAAGGCGACGCTCACCAAGGTTCTGACCTGCCATGTCGTTGCCGCCGATGCGATGGCCAAGACCGTTGCCAAGATGATCAAGGATGACGGCGGCGAGCACGACATCAAGACCGTCGGCGGCTGCGTGCTGAAAGCCAAGGAAAGCATGGGCAAGATCACGCTGACCGACGAAAACGGCGGCGTCTCGCATGTGACGATCGCCGATGTCAAACAGTCGAACGGCGTCATCCACGTCGTCGACAAGGTGCTGCTGCCGAAGATGTAAGTCTGCGTATGTCGGCAGAGGCGTGGGGCGCTCTCCGGGGCGCCCCAAACACAATGAGAGAGGCGCCAGCGTCACTGATGAGGTGGCTATCGGGCCGCTTCGGCTCTCCGGAAAACGAGTGTGACACTCATGCCGGTGCCGGGGGACGAGGTTACTTCGACGTTAGCGCGGGCGTTCTGTTTCAGGGACTGCACGATCATCGCGCTCAGCTTTCCCGGGTGCGGCCAATTCACATCTTGAGGAAGACCGACCCCATTATCGGCAACGGTGATCCTGCAGCCGGTATCGCTGACGACACAGCGGAGCGTGATCTCTCCGCCGTCACGCCCCACAAAGGCATGTTTCAGCGCATTGGTGAGGAGTTCGTTGATCACCAGCCCGGCGGGCATGGCCACATCGACCGAAACCGGCCAGGTATCGACCTTCATGTCCAGCCGTATGCCTTCCACGGCGTGGGCAGCCATCACCGAGGCGGCAATCTGGCTCACATAGGTGCCAAGATCGACTGTGGCGCCTTTCTCTTCGTCCGACAGCGAGCGGTACAACAGCGCCAAGGCTTCGATCCGCCCGGCAAGCCGTGCAAATCTCTCGCTTTCCTCGCTCTGTTGTGCATTGCGCGCCTCCATCCGGATCAGCGCCGTGATCATCTGAAGATTGTTCTTCACGCGATGCTGAAGTTCGCGCAGAAGCACATCCTTCTCGGTCAGCAGCTCGCCGAAGCTCTGATCCGCCGCCGCCTCATTGCGCGCCGCAAAGGCTACCAATCGGAACAGCGGGGTGTCGTCATCGTCGACGATGGTATTCGACCAGACATCGATAATGGTCGTGCTGTCAGGTTCGGCCACCAGGGAGAACGCGCCAATATACTCTTCCGCAGAAGTCACGGCGGCTGTCAGCGTCGCTCCTCCCGATATGGCGGTGGAATCCAATTCGATCTCGGTCCAGGCTTTTCCCTGGACCTGCGTTGCGCTGAGCGCCGTCAGCCGTTCGAACTCGAGATTGACGTAAATCAGCGCCTCACAGTTATCGAGTTCGGAGACGGCCACAGCAAAGGGGACGTGATCGAGAAAGTGTCGAAACCGATCGTCATCAAGGGCTTCGGCCAGATGGGGCAGGTTGCCGACGCCTTCCGGCGAAAGCGGCTGGTCTTTGCTATCAGTCATCTAACTACTCGCGCACGCGGCTGCTCTTGCACAGCATGGGATGGAGGGTTGCTTTAAAAACTTCGCGGACGCAAGTGCAAACACTGCCGGTCAGCCTATGCAAGCAGTTTCATACTGCGAGGATGATTGACGTGATCCGACCCTTGATTCAGGCCAAACCCGGAAATTGCGCCAGCAGCCACCAAGCATAATTTACGCTCGGTCATTTCAGGGGCTCGATGCACGAGCGAAAACAAAAAGGCCAGGCAAATCGCCTGGCCTTGAATGGATAACGTGCTTCCGGCAGTGCCAGTACATCCGTGGTCAAAGGAAAGCAGATATCGATTTAAGCGTTCTGGAGATTGCAAGCGGACATCTTGCCCGACTTGTTGTCACGCTCGAGATCGAAGCCGATCTTCTGGCCTTCGACGAGTTCGCGCATTCCGGCACGTTCGACGGCGGAGATGTGAACGAAGGCGTCAGCGCCGCCATTGTCAGGCTGAATGAAGCCGAAGCCCTTGGTGGAGTTGAACCATTTAACGGTGCCAGTGGTCATGATGAACCCTTTCATAGCAATATTGAAGAACCGCAGCGCCAGGGCGATGCGGATGATGATAGCGATTTTTGAAAGGAAGTTCGTTCAGGCCGCGGTGCTAATCGCGCGATAACCAAGCCAGCAAGCAAAATTCGATAGCCGCCATCTACCGCAACCAACCCGTATCGTCAACCGTTAGTTTTTCATCGATGAACAAGTCAACCTGTAGATGCTCCTTCGGCCTTTGCACCAAATAGGACTCGGCCGCGTGAAAAGCCGAGAATCCGGATATGCCGGAAGCGAGCTTTGGAACGAGCCAGACTCACGCGTCGCCCCAAATACCGCAGCCGGGCGCCGTTCTATTTCCAGCGGGCGATGCCGACGGTATCGCCGATCGCCTGGCGCAGATCGTCCAGGCCGTCGCCCTTTTCCGATGAGGTGGACAGCACGCCGGGATAGGCGGCCGGGCGCTTGCGGATCTTTTCCGCGGTCTCGGCAAGCAGCTTCGGCACAGCGGGCGCCTTGATCTTGTCGGTCTTGGTCAGCACGATCTGATAGGAGACGGCCGCCTTGTCGAGCAGATCAAGCACGTCATCGTCGTTCTTCTTGATGCCGTGGCGGCTGTCGATCAGCACATAGACGCGCTTCAGCGTCGCGCGGCCGCGCAGATAGTCGAAAACCAGCTTGGTCCACTTGTCGACCATCTCCTTCGGTGCCTGCGCATACCCATAGCCCGGCATATCGACGATCGCCATTGGCGGCAGGTCGCCACCTTCGCCGGAAAAGCCGTCCGGAACGAAATAATTGAGCTCCTGCGTGCGCCCCGGCGTGTTCGACGTGCGCGCCAGACCTTTCTGGCCGACCAGCGCATTGATCAGCGACGACTTGCCGACATTGGAACGGCCGGCAAAGGCCACTTCCAGCGGCCCTTCCGGCGGCAGGAAGTTGAGCGACGGCACGCCGCGGATGAAGATCCATGGGTGGCCGAAGAGCGGCTTTTCGTTTTCGGGCATGCGGGCTCTGCAATCTCCGGCTTCTGTCTCTTACCGGGCTTCGTGGTTTTGAAGGAAGATGTCAAGCTTCGAGGCGGTTTGCAGACCATTGCTTCCTTCCCACGCACGGCCTTGCGGGTCACCGCGTACTCAGGCTCAGAAGATAGGCGCAAAGCATATCGGCCATCGCATCCGAATAGGCGTCGACCTCTTCGGTCTTCCGCGGTCTTTCAGAAAATTCCTTTCCGACGGTCGTCAGGGTCGTCATGATCAAGTCGCCGGCCAGCACGCGGGCAGCCTCGGGGAGGGCGGGAAGCATCTCCTTCAGGAAGTCCTCGATCACCGGGTCGCCCGCCTGTCGTGCCTCCTGGGCCTCCGGCGCATCCCTGTAAAGCGGGGCAGCGTCGCCGAGCGCCACCCGCACCGCGGCTTCTTCGCACTCCGACCGAATGAAGGCCCGAACCAATCTACGCACCCGCCGAAGCGGCGGCTCCGATCGGTCCTTCAGGATCTCATTCAGCAGATCGGTGGTTTCTCGCCACTCGTCGCTCTGCAGCCGGAACAGGATCGCGGCCTTGTTCGGAAAATATTGGTAAAGCGATCCAACGCTGACGCCGGCTTTTTGCGCCACGCGTGCAGTGGTGAAGCGGTGCGCGCCTTGCCGCGCCAAAACCTGAACAGCGGCCTGCAGAATTGCCGAAACGAGCTCGTTCGAGCGCGTCTGTTTAGGCTGTTTTCGTGAGGAAAGTCTGGAGCTTGGGCGGTCGGTCATCTCTAGGCTTCCGGATGCGATTAGCGAATGTGACGAATTAATCGTATTTTCCCGATCGGCACAACAACGCTCTCGATGAAGGATTTGATATGACCACTTTAACGACCGCTCCGCTTGCACCGCTGCTCGACCAGCTTTTCGATGAAGCCGACAAGGCGACCAGCCCCGGCCTGGCGGCACTGTCAGAGGCGGAGCGAGATCGCCTCTTCCACAGCAAGGCGGAATACCGCAATTTCTATGGCCTGGTAAAGGATCTCTGGCTTCCGGTGTCACGCCAGACCGGAGAGTTGCTCTACATGCTGACACGCAGCAGTGGAGCACGCGTGATCGTGGAGTTCGGCACGTCGTTCGGCATTTCGACGCTCTATCTCGCCGCCGCACTGCGCGATAACGGTGGCGGCCGGCTGATTACCACCGAGTTCGAACCTGAAAAGGTCGCCAAAGCACGGCAGCACCTCCAAGCCGCAGGGCTCGCCGATCTTGTCGAGTTTCGCCAAGGCGATGCGCTTGAAACCCTCGGCGACGATCTTCCGGGCAGCATCGATCTGGTCCTGATGGACGGCGCAAAGTCGCTGTATCTGGAGATTTTGCAGATCCTGGAAGGCCGCCTTCGCCAGGGCGCAATCATTATCGCCGACGATGCGGACGCCTGCCCGGAATACCTCGGTCACGTGCGCGCACTTGGCAGCGGTTACATGTCCACACCGTTTTCCGAAGACGTCGAACTTTCCCTGCGTGCCGCCTAGAACAGGATGATTTTAGGCCGGCTCAGCCTAAAATCTGAATCCTGTTCTAAATTAAATAGTAGAGCATGATGCCGTCCGAAAACCGCACACACTTTTCGGCATCATGCTCTGAAGCCAATGTCGGCATAGGATCATTTTTACAGATCCGAAAAGAAAAGCCCCGCCGAAGCGGGGCTTGTCTATCGCACTTTGAGCTGCTGCGATCTGCAGCGGCGTCATTTCGATGGCGCCGGTTTTCGTCGGAACAGACCCTTCAGATTGTCGAAGAGTTCGACCTTGACGCCGTGGCGCTTCATGATCACCGACTGCTGGGCGACCGAGAGCGTGTTGTTCCAGGCCCAGTAGATGACCAGGCCGGCCGGGAAGCTTGCTAGCATGAACATGAACACCAGCGGCATCCAGGTGAAGATCATCGCCTGCGTCGGATCGGGCGGTGTCGGGTTCATGCGCATCTGCAGGAACATGGTGACGCCCATGATCAGCGGCCAGACGCCGAGATGCAGAATGGTCGGCGCCTGGAAGGGCAGCAGGCCGAACAGATTGACGATCGTCGTGGGATCGGGGGCCGAAAGGTCCTTGATCCAGCCGAAGAACGGCGCGTGCCGCATCTCGATGGTGATGTAGATCACCTTGTAGAGCGAGAAGAAGATCGGGATCTGCAGCGCCACCGGCCAGCAGCCGGCGATCGGGTTGATCTTCTCTTCCTTGTAGAGCTGCATGGTCGCCTGCTGCAGCCCCATGCGGTCGTCGGCGAATTTCGCCTTCAGCTCCTCCATCTTCGGTTGCATGCGCTTCATGTTCGCCATCGAAGCATATTGCTTGCTGGCGAGCGGGAAGAACAGCGCCTTGACGACGATGGTGGTGCACAGGATCGCCACGCCGAAATTGCCGAAGAAGCGATAGAAGAAGTCCATCAGCTTGAACATCGGCTTGGTGATGAAATAAAACCAGCCCCAGTCGATCAGCCGGTCGAACTTCGGGATCGAATAGCTGGCCTCGTAGCCGTCGATGACAGGGACTTCCTTGGCGCCGGCGAAGACGAGGTTCTTGAGCTCGATCGATTGGCCCGGCGCAACGGTGAAGGCATCGTCCTTGTAGTCGGCCTGATAGCGTGGCTGGCCATCGGTAAAATGCGAGAAGCGCGCTTCATAGGCAGCACTCTGCGGCGGAATGATCGTCGCGGCCCAATATTTGTCGGTAATGCCAAGCCAACCGCCGGTGGATTTCGCCGGCATGACAGCTTCCTTCTCGGCGGCGGCATATTTGGTTTCAACGAGGCCGTCCTCGCCGATGACGCCGATGAAGCCTTCATGCAGGACGTAGACGGAGGGCGTCGTCGGCTTGTTGTAACGTGTGACGCGGCCGTAGGAGGAGAGCGAGGCGGGCGCCTGGCCGGCATTTGCGATCTTGTCGGCGACGGTGAACATATAGCGTTCGTCGACGGAAATCGTCCGCGTAAAGGTCAGGCCCTTGTCATTGGTATAGGAAAGCGTCACCGGCGTCTTCTCGGTGAGCTTGGCGCCCTCGGGCGCCGTCCAGAGCGTCGAGGCACCGGGAACGTCGCCGGTGGCGTCGCTGCCGATATAGCCGAGCTCGGTGAAGTAGCCGTCCTTGGTTTCGGCCGGGCTGAACAGGGTGATGGTCGGGCTCGAGTCGTCGACGGTCTCGTGATAGGCCTTGAGCTTCAGGTCGTCGAGCCGGGCGCCGGCAAGGTTGATCGAGCCGGAAAGCGCAGGAGTATCGATGACAACGCGCGGGGTCTTTGCGAGCGCCTGCTCAAGCGTCGCCGTGGCGACGGCCTGACCGGAAGGCGCTGTACCATTCGTCGGGGCCGGCGTCGCACCGTCGGCTGCAGGCTGCTGCACCTGTTCGGTCTTCTGCTGCGCCTTCTGGGCTTCCTGCGCCTTGCGCTGGGCCTCGATGCGCGGGTTCATATAGAGAAACTGCCAGCCGAGGACGATCAGCACCGAGAGAGCGATCGCAATGAAGTAATTGCGGTTTTTTTCCATCATACGTTCCTGGGGCGTCCGTCTCCGGAGCGCCGGGGTTTCGGCCTGGTTTCCACGCGAAATTTCAGTTCCGCGGCCAATTCTTTGAAGGACGCTTTAAGCACGTCCCTGCGCGCGACAACCACATAGTCGTGTCCGGGCTGCATTGCAAACCCCGCATGAAGCCGCACCGCCTCTTTCAGGCGGCGGCGCATACGGTTCCGTTCGACCGCGTTGCCATGTTTTTTGGTGACTGTGAAACCGACACGGGCTTGGCTATCGGGTTCCTTCCGGTCGAGGACTTCGAGAAGGAAGAAGCCGCCACGGCGTTTCTCGCCCTCGCGCGCGGCAAGAAACTGCGGGCGGCTCTTCAGCCGCCCGACAGCGTGTTTTTCTTCTTTGGTCGTCAATTCGCCCGCCATCTTTTCTCGGGCAATCCGGCCTTAAGCCGAAAGACGCTTGCGGCCCTGCGCGCGGCGGGCAACGATGACCTTGCGGCCACCCTTGGTGGACATGCGCGCACGGAAGCCGTGGCGACGCTTGCGAACAAGCTTGGATGGTTGGTAGGTACGCTTCATTTATTTAAACACCGCGGAGTGCGGCCCTTCTTGAATTTGCATAGTGCAAGGAGCGTTGTTTTTCGAACGGGCGAGCCATGAAAGGCTGAGTGACCGGACGTGCGGCGGCTTATACGGATGAAGCCTATGAAAGTCAATTATACCCTATAATTTCACTTTGAGCCGCCGGCTTGACAAGTATTTTCGCACTCTGGTGTTAAGAAATTCGATCTGCCCCAACTGGTTGTGGTTTTGCCGCAGCCGGATATCATAGCCCCGGCTCTCAGGGGTTTCCGCGTCCCAACCAAGGTCAACATGGATAATTTTCCGTCGCCATAATCGTAAACATTGGAAATCTAACTTTAATAACTTTCGCCGATATTCGGATCATCGGCTGGAATTTGCTTTCCAGGCAGTGGCGTAGCTAGGAGACAGTGCATGAAGATCCGCGGCAAAATTAATCTGCTGGTGTGCGTGATGGGCGCGGTGGCGCTTTTGATCGGCGCAACGGCACTGTCGGCCATGCACGAATACAATCGCAACCTGACCGCTTATGAGGAGGCCGCCGCCCGCGCCTATGCCGGCGAACGGCTCAACCGTTTCGTGACCGCCGTGGTCATGGAAGCGCGCGGCATCTATGCAGCCAAGACGATCAAGGACACGCCGAACTTCGCCAAGGGCATTATGGCCGATCTCAAGGAGATCGATAAGGTCATCGCGGGGTGGGCGCCGCTCGTTCCCGTGGCCGAGAAGGATGATTTCGCCAAGCTCGTCGCCCGCGCCGCGGAATTCCGCACCTTCCGCATGGAGACCGCCCGTCTCGGCACCGAAGTCGGCCCCGAGGCGGCCAGCGCCCAGGGCAACAATGATGCCAACCGCGCCAACCGCAAGGCGTTCCAGGCCGAAATCGACGCGGTCGTCGCCACCGACAAGGCAGCGCTCGAAACCGTCAACAGCGAGATCGAAAGCTTCCGCACCTGGGTGCTGATGCTCGTCCTCAGCATCACCGGCATCGGCATCGCCGTCGGCATCGGCATGGGCTTCTATATCGGCACCAGCCATCTGAGCCGCCCGATCAAGCGCGTCACCCGGGCGATCAACGAGGTCGCCAGCGGCAATTTCGAAGCCGAGGTTCCCTTTGCCGGGCGCCAGGACGAAATCGGCGAGATGGCCGCAGCCGTTGCGGTGTTCAAGGCCAACGGCCTTGCCATCAAGCGCCTGAACGCCCAGGAGGCGGCGATGCGCGCCAAGAGCGACGACCTGCAGTCGAGCATGTCCGTCGTCGTGGCTGCGGCTGCGGCCGGCGACTTCGGCCACCGCATCAGCAAGGACTACGAGGACGAGAACCTCAACCGCTTCGCCGGCAATATCAACACGCTGCTGTCGAGCGTCGATGCCGGCATCGGCGAGACCCGCCGCGTCATCGCAAGCCTTGCCGATGGCGACCTCACCCAGACGATGAACGGCAACTTCCAGGGCGCCTTCGCCGAGCTGCAGCAGAACGTCAACAACACCTTCGTCACTCTGCAGGCGACGATGCGCGAAGTGCGCCAGACGACGGAAGCGATGAACGGCAACACCGCCGAGCTGCGCAATGCCAGCGACGACCTGTCGAAGCGCACCGAGCAGCAGGCCGCCGCCCTCGAACAGACCTCGGCGGCACTCGATCAGATCACCGCCGTCGTTCAGAATTCCACCGAGCGGGCGCATGAAGCCACCATCATGGTGTCGGAAGCCAAGGACAAGTCAGGCGCTTCCGGCGTCGTCGTCGGCAATGCCGTCGAGGCCATGGGCCGCATCGAGCAGGCATCGCGCGAAATCAGCCAGATCATCAACGTCATCGATGAGATCGCCTTCCAGACCAACCTGCTGGCGCTGAATGCCGGCGTCGAAGCGGCACGCGCCGGCGAGGCCGGCAAGGGCTTTGCGGTTGTGGCACAGGAAGTGCGCGAACTCGCCCAGCGTTCGGCAAAGGCTGCCAAGGACATCAAGGCGCTGATCACCAAGTCTGGCAACGAGGTGCAGGTCGGCGTCAAGCTCGTCCAGGCGACCGGCGAGGCGCTGGCCGAAATCGGCACCCGCGTCATCGCCATCAACGATCATATCCATTCGATCGCCACGGCTGCGACCGAACAGTCGACCGGCCTCAAGGAAGTCAATACCGCCGTCAACCAGATGGACCAGGTCACCCAGCAGAATGCTGCGATGGTCGAAGAGACCTCCGCCGCAACCCACAGGCTTTCGGCCGAAGCCGGTGGGCTGGTGCGGCTGATTTCCCGCTTCAAGCTGTCGGATGATGTGTCCGCACCTGTGACGCTTGTCCGCAACGAGCCGCAAAGGCCGGTCGCCTCGCCCGCCCGCCGGGCGATCGCCAAGGTCGCCCGCGCCTTCGGCGGCAATGCGGCCGCCGCAGAACAGAGCTGGGAAGAGTTCTGATCCTTATCGATCGTCAGCACCTTGAAACGCCGCCTCCCTCCGGGCGGCGTTTCTTTGTGACGACGTGACGCTGTTCGCAAAGATTTGAAAGCGGAGCCGTTTGGTCTAATATAGAGCGAGAGGGCGGCTGAAGTGCCGCCGTTCGTGCGAGACCAGAATGCCGGTACAAGATCAGGGCGACAATCCTTCAGCGGAAATCCCCGCGGCCGGCGAGGCCGCAAGGGCGCCGTGCCCGTCTGCCGGCATGTTCGGCGGCATGTTCGGCGGATTGTCGGGCAAGCTGCTCTGGCTCACCGTCTTCTTTATCATGCTCGCCGAAATCCTGATCTTCTTCCCCTCGGTCGCCAGCATGCGCATCCGCTGGCTGGAGGACAGGCTGAACACGGCCGCTGCCGCCGCCATCGTCATCGATGGGCTGCAGCCGGTCGAGCTGCCGCGCGCGTTGCAGAAGGAGACGCTGGAGGCGACCGGCACCAAGGCGATCGTGCTGCGCAAGGATGGCACCTCGCGGCTGCTGGCGACGACCGACATGCCGACCTCGGTCGACGAGGCCTATGATCTCACCGACGTGCCGCCGGCAACGGCAATCCGCGATGCGCTCGACACCTTGATCTTCGGCGGCAGCAGGATGATCCGCGTCTACGGCCCCGTCGGCGACACCAATACCGGCGTCGAGGTGGTGATGAAGGACAGGCAGCTGCGCACGGCAATGTTTGCCTATTCCCGCAACGTTCTCCTGCTGTCGGTGCTGATCGCGCTGTTCACCGCGACGCTGATCTTCTTTGCGATCAACCGCATCCTGATCGGCCCGATCCGCCGGCTGACCGGCAGCATGCAGCAATTCTCCTCCGATCCCGAGAACCCCGCCCATATCTATATCGGCGATGGCGGCCGCGACGAACTGGCGGTCGCCGGCCGCAACCTCACCTCGATGCAGATGGAGCTGCAGAAGACGCTGAAGCAGCAGAAGAACCTTGCCGCTCTCGGCCTCGCCGTCTCCAAGATCAATCACGACATGCGCAATATCCTGGCCTCGGCGCAGCTGATGTCGGATCGGCTGGTCGATGTCGATGATCCGATGGTCAAGAGCTTCGCCCCGAAGCTGCTGCGTACCATCGCCCGCGCAGTCGGCTATACCACCGAGGTGCTGTCTTACGGCAAGGCGAGCGAATCCGCCCCGCGCCGCCGCCATGTCCTGCTTTTGGAACTGACCCAGGACGTCAAGGACATGCTGGCGATCGATCCGCAAAGCGGCATCGAATTCACCGAGCAGATCGGCGCCGATCTTAAGGTCGATGCCGATGGCGAGCAGCTGTTCCGCGTCATCCACAATCTCTGCCGCAACGCGCTGCAGGCGCTGACCGCACCGGGCGAGGGTGCCCCGGGCGCGGTCAGGCGCATCACCGTCGCCGCCCAGCGGGTCGGCAGCGTCGTCAGCATCACGGTTGACGATACCGGCCCTGGCATGCCTCTGAAGGCGCGCCAGAACCTCTTTGCCGCCTTCCGCGGCTCCGCCCGCTCCGGCGGCACCGGCCTCGGCCTGACGATCGCCCGCGAGCTGGTGCTCGCCCATGGCGGCACGATCGCGCTTGTGGAAAAACCGACGGTCGGTACCCAGTTCCGCATCGAGATCCCCGATCGCCCGGTTTCGCTGGAGGATTACCGCAGCCGGACGCACATCGAAAAGTGACCGGATTTCGTAAGTCGTGGCCACAAACTGTTAAACGCGCGATTTTTTCCGAAATGCTCTTGCATTGTCCCGAAGGACGCTTTAGAGGATCGCCCACGCAAGCGGCACCGCCGCAATTGCACGCACCCGTAGCTCAGCTGGATAGAGCACCAGACTACGAATCTGGGGGTCGGGCGTTCGAATCGCTCCGGGTGCGCCATTTTCCTTTTTATCAGCTTTAATTCCGCTCGGCTCCGGAAGGGTAACGTCATCTGACGTGTTCCTCTGATACTGTGCGTAACCGACCAGCATTTTTCCCATAGTCCCAACGGAGGACGTGGGCCCGATGGCAGTTGTCTGCGGAGGAAGTTTACCGTGGCAATTTCAGAATTATTGACGGTCTCCAATCGACATCAATTCCCCTTGCCGGACTTTCAGAACGGGGATGAAATCAGGTTTCCCGGCGCTTTGGTGTCGGCATTGCTTGATCGGTTTACAAAACCAGGAGACGCCGTTCTCGATCCTTTTGTGGGACTGGGAACGACTTTCTTTGCCTGCGAGGAGAGGGGCAGGATTCCTTATGGGATAGAAGCCGACCGGCAGAGATGTGAATGGGTCAAGGAACGCATCACGACAAAGCATCATCTGCTCTGCGGTGATAGCGCAGAGCTGGCAGCCTTCGATTTTCCCGAGATGGATTTTTGCATCACATCGCCGCCATACATGCCCCATTGGCATAAATGGAACCCGCTTTACAACGGCGATCCGGATTATGATGGCTATGACGTTTATCTGAAAAGAATGCAGGAAATATACGGCCGGATCTGCAAACGCATGAAGACAAACGCTTACCTCGTCGTTCAGGCCGACAATCTGACCAACGAACAATTCTCCCCCCTTGTCTGGGATCTAGGACGAGCTTTGTCGGAGGTTATGACGCTTGAAGGGGAAATTATGGTGAATTGGTCTGATACAGTGGAAAGCGGCAACCGGTTCACACAGTGCCTCGTGTTCAAGAATGCAAGCGGATGAAATCAAGTTTGCCGCGACGGCCGCTCCAGTCTGTGCCTCAAGGCAGCGAAGCGAAAAACTATTGCTCGTCCGGATGGTCTCTCAAATAGTCTTCCCTTTCTTTCTTCCCGAACAAGGATGAGTAATAGCCGCTGCAAACCAGATATGAGCACTCGTCCGGGTTGCCCGTTTGCCATCCCGGCTGGCAGAGGACGACGCGACGGAATTTGGCGTTGCAAAGTCCGTGGTTTGCCAAGAGCCGCGGGTCGTTTCCGAAATACGCGCTTATGGCGTCCTTGTGAGTCCATGCAGGAACGGCTTTCCAATCTGCGGCGCCGCCTTCATCGCTCACATTGGCGATCGCACAGAACGACCAATTCGAAATCACGACCGGCTGATCGCAGGGAAAGGCCTGGACGGCGCTTCCCAGCAGGATCGAAACCAATACCAACAGCCGCTGGCCATAGACCATCGCGCCCTTCTCCGTTATGCCGACCTTTCGCATCCTGGCCTCCACCGCGTGCAATTACCTGTCATCATCTGACGGGATCAGGCAATCTCAAAACCGCCCTAAGATTTTTTTCCTAGTTCACGAAATGTTCTTACGCTAGATTGCTCGCCGTTGCAACCATGGAATGTTGAAGAATCTTGTGGCGATTGGCGATGCGGGCGCTTGGGCCGGTCTTTTCCCTCCGCACGCGTGAAAAACCAGTTCTTCTGCCCTTTCCCGGAAGGACGTGCTGGCAGCCAAGGTGAGGGCTGATCAACCGGCGGGACAAGAGCCGTACCAGTTGCCGGAAACCGCCGGCGCGTGCCCCTTGGTGGAGGCATCAAGCCCAACAGAGGCCAAATGCCCTGGCCCTACTCCTTGATGGGGATTCCGGCTTCGATCGCAGCTTCGATAAAGGCCTGCCGCGCCTCTTCCCGGTTTCGTTTGCCCGACATGACATCAGCGCAAACCGCGCACGCCCGATCCAGGGCCGGCCCATCCTCGGTCGGCCAGTCTTCAACCAGCGCCCATGTAGCGGCCTGGGTCGTCTGGATGACCACCCACTGATCCGGGCCTTCAAGGGCGAGTGTCACCGGCTTCTTCCAAATGGTTTGCATTGTCTCAGGACCTCCGCTGCGTGCTCTCTGCCGCCTCCTCACATAAGGCGGTTTAACCCGCGTGGCGAGGCGAGGGTGTGAGCGAGATGATTTTTTTTTCAAGCGCAAGCAGCGAGTCTGAAAGATCGCGACGCCCTTTCGGTGGCGCTTCTCAAAATTCTTGGGCGAATTCACACGCCAGCAATGTTTTACCCGGCAAGGCCTCCCCCTGGCGGGCGACGATCCAGATCTTTCCAGGCCCGGCAAGTCCCGCTTCGGGCTGCTGATCGGCCGGAAGCTCGCGCGAATAGCCCTTGGTAGATGTTCCGAGCAGGTCCGAACTCTCCGGCTTCAACCCGTATTTTGCGGCCAGATCGTCAGCGCGTTCTCCCTCGACCAGAATCCCGACCGCGTTGCTGGAAAAGAAAACCTCGGTCGATTTGAAGCCGTCGCGGCCGATCTGGTTCGGAATCTTGTAGATCGCCGCACCGAGCGACGAGGTGTTTGGCTTGGCCAGAGCTTCCGCGGCGTCATAGATCTCCATGGTGGATGTCATCGAATAGGGTGGTTTGCACAGCGCCGCGTCAAAGAACTTGTTATTGGCCGGAGCGGCCATGACGCCTTCGGCTTGAAATGCCGCAATAGCGACGCCTAACGAGAAGGCGGCGTAGTGAATGAATTTGGCGTTGTGCATGTCATATTCCCGAAAGTAACTGCAGCTGGTCGCATTCGTGTGCGAATTTCCAGATGCTTAGGGGATTCGGAACGGTATTGCCACCTTGAGTTTAGTTTTCGGCCTTTTCGAAAGTGCCACCAGATGTTTAATTGCAGGTCGCTGTCCGGCTCGGATGGAGCGGCTTCGCCTGTCGAGACAGAGCATTACAGTCCTTTACGACGGCAGGAGAGCCATGATCGCAGCCTATATCGATGAAATCATCATGTTTTGCGCCGGCCTGTGGATGACCCTCGTGGGCCTTGGTTATCTGCCGTTGCCTGGCTACTCGGCGAAACCGCCTCTGGTTCGTCACTTCAAGTGGATGGGTCCCCTGCTGCTCGTCATTGCCATCGTTCTGGCCGCTGCCTCGTAGGTTCGCCATTTTGGATATCGGAGAGGCTTGCAAGCTCAGGCTGGAGTGAACCAATGAACAATATGATGGCCTGCCCATCGTGCGGATTGGACAAAACAGAATCGATCGTGCACCTCGGTTCGTACATTCTTCGATGCGCCGCCTGCGGCGAAGCAATCGTCGCGACATCATCCATGGGCATATTCGAGTCGGATCACGCGTTTTCAGCCTTTGCCGATCCGGGTCCCGGAAAACACCCTGCTCCAGAGATGCTCATCGCTCGTGGACCGCTTCGGCAGATCTCAACGACAACCAGCGGCGCGGCGCGTAACGGAACGCTGATACGCCTGATCCCTGAACCCAAGGATTGAAATCCGACTTGGCGTCGGTTTACCGGTTTAACCGACCGACAGCCTCGCCGCGCACCAATGCCATACCGCATCGACCGCCTTTCGCGGTGATGACGAACGTTTGCGGATAAGAAAATAGTCGGGTTCGATGGTCGTCGTCGCATCCGTCACCTGCACCAGCCGCCCGGCCTCGAGATCCGCCGCCACGAACGCCCGGCACGCCAAGGCGACGCCCTGGCCGGCGAGCGCCGCATCGAGCGCCAGCGTCGTGTGGTTGAACACGGCACCCGGCAGTTTCTCGCGCGATCGCAGGACGAGCGGCCAGGGACTGACTGCGTCATGCAGAAGCGGCAGCTTGCGAAGCTCATCGGCCGTCAGCGGAAGGGGCAGGTCCTTGACCAGATGGGGGCTGGCGACGGCGACGAGGGTCTGACGAAACAGCGGCCTTGCTTCCAGCGAGGCCGGAAAAGGCGGGCGGGTCAGCCGCACCGCAATGTCCACCTGATCGCGGTCGAAATCCGACAGCGCCTCGGTGGCGACCGTTCGCAGTTCCACGTCGGGAAGGGCCGCCTTGAACTCGGCGAGGCGCGGGATCAGCAGCTTGGCGGCGACAGTTGGGGTTACGCTGATCGTCACCGCGTCCGGCCGAGCGAGAAGACGCCCGGTCGCCTCACTGAGCGTATCGAAAGCGCGGGTCACATCCGCAAGATAGGCCGCGCCCTGCGGGGTCAGAGCCAGGCCGCGCGGCAGGCGCTGAAACAACATCAGGCCGAGTTGATCTTCCAGCGCGCGCACCTGCTGCGCGACCGCACCCTGCGACACTCCCAGTTCTTCGGCGGCGGCGCGAAAATTCAACCTGCGGCCCGAGACTTCGAAGGCGCGGAGAGCATTCAGCGGCGGCAGCTTGCGGCGGGGTTGCATCATTGATTTTTCCGGGGGCTTTCCAGTAGATTTTCTACAGTCTGACACGTTTCTTTCTGAGGCGAAAGTCTGCGCTGTCTCTGGCATACTGCTTGGCAATTCAACGATTGGAGGCTCCGATGTCTAAAGAAAAAGTCGCTCTCATTACCGCAGGCGGTTCCGGCATGGGTGCCGCCGCTGCAAGGAAGCTGGCCGCGGATGGCTATCGCATTGCGGTGCTCTCCTCGTCGGGCAAGGGCGAAGCGCTTGCCCGGGAATTGGGCGGCGTCGGCGTCACCGGCTCGAACCTGGTGAACGACGATGTCAAGCGGCTCGTCGATCTGGCGATGGAGAAATGGGGGCGGATCGACGCGCTGGTCAATTCCGCCGGCCATGGGCCGCGCGCGCCGATCCTCGAAATTACCGATGAGGACTGGCACAAGGGCATGGAGGTCTATTTCCTCAGCGCCGTGCGGCCGATCCGGCTGGTCACGCCGATCATGGAGGCCCAGGGCGGCGGCGCCATCGTCAACATCTCGACGGCATGGGCTTTCGAGCCGTCGCCGATGTTCCCCACCTCGGCGTTCGCCAGGGCTGGGCTGGCGAGCTTCACCAAAATCTTTGCCGATACCTATGCGGCGAAGAGCATCCGCATGAACAATGTCCTGCCCGGCTGGATCGACAGCCTGCCCGCCACCGACGAGCGGCGCGACAGCGTGCCGATGGGTCGCTATGGCACGGCCGAGGAAATCGCCGCGACGGTTGCCTTCCTGCTGTCTGAGGGCGCCGGCTACATCACCGGCCAGAACATCCGCGTCGATGGCGGCATTACCCGTTCCGTCTGAGCCGGCCATGCAGACAGATCATGAAGCCGTGCCACTGAACCTCGCCGATATAGATGCTTCGGCTTGGCGAGAGCTGGAAACGGCGGCAGCAAGCCCGCAGTCGGGTTTCCGGTTCTTGAGCCTCTGCTCCGTCGATGCGGGGCAGAGGCCACAGGCGCGCATGGTGGTCTTGCGGCGCGCCGACGGATCATTGCGGGTTCTGGAATTTCACACCGATACGCGCAGCCCCAAATGGCGGGAGCTTTCGGCAAATCCTCATGCCACGGTCCTCGGCTTCTGCGCGCAGACGCGGCTGCAGTTTCGGCTTCAGGGGATAGTCGAACTGCACGCCTCCGGCAGCGACCGGGCCAAAGCAGCCTGGGACAAGCTCTCCACCTGGACGCGGACGACCTATGCCGGCGGTCCGCCCGGGGACGAGCGTGCCTTTGACGCCATCGACGCGGCAGCTCCATCCAAGCTTGCGGATGAGGCGGAGGGAAAGCCGCATTTCGGCCTGTTGATCTTTCGCGCCCGGACGCTGGACTGGTTCCAGTTGCGCCAGCAGGACAATCGAAGGGCGATGTTGACCTATGACGAGACGAGCGCTCTTGCGGCCTGTCGATGGGTCAATCCATGACAGGCGCCGGTGGCGCCCTCACGGGCGCAACCGGACGATAATCGAAGCCCCTGGAATCCTCAACTGCTCTGCCATCGCCTCTAAATCTTTCCCATCGGTTCCCGCCAGCACAATGCGGCCATCCATGATCGGCTCCCTCATCCACGGTTCCATGACGATCTTGTCATTGATCAGCAACTGCGTTTGCCGTCCCAATGCCGCCTGCGTGAAATCGCGGAATTTGGCGGCGCTTTCCGGGGTGAGCAGGATATTCAGACCCTGATCGTAGGATACTGGGGACCGGGCGAGCTCCGCGCTCTTCACCCTGACTGGCCTCTGACATTGAAGGGTAGGCGGTGGCCTTCCGGCTGAGATCAGCCCCCATCCGGTACTCTTTTCCATGAGGCGCCATCGCAAATGCGATAAGAGCATTTGTCCTTGTCGCCCTCATCCCATCCCGGCCAGCAGATAACGACGCGGTGGAACTTGGCGTTACAAAGCCCGTGATTGGCCAGTGCACGCGGATCATTCAAGAAATACGGGCTTATGGCTTTGCTGCGAGTCCATTCAGGCACGGCCTTCCAATCTGCGTCGCCACCCTCTTCGCTCAATGAAGCGATCTGACAGGACTTCCAGTTGGACAGCACGATGCGTTGATCGCAAGGAAAGGCATGGATGGCGCTGACAAGAAATATCGAAAGCGATGCCAGCAACCGCTTCCCGTAAATGCCGATCATTCGCCTCGTCTCCTGTCGCCTGTGATGCATCACTGTCAACATTCTAGCAGGAAGACCTCGGTTATATAAGATCAAAGCTAAGAATATTTTCCTAGTTCATGGATCGTTCTTGCGCTAGGTTGCCCGCAATTGCAACCATGGAATGCCGGATGTTGAGCAAATTTTTCCCTATCGGCGAAGTGATCGCCTGGACGAGCCGCGGCCGTCGCCCCCTTTATGAACAGAGTTCCCGGCCTCGCAGAACATACGTCTTGCCAAAGGATAGGCCGGCAATGAGGGCAAGGGGCTGATGGTGGAATTCAACCCGCGCGACAAGAGCCGAACCAGCGCCGGAAAGACGCGGGCGATGGTGCGCAAGCATACCGCTCCGCCCGGCAGGTGTGATGACGGCAGCCTTCGCTGGCATTGGCTGACGATCCAGTTGCTGGAATCGCCGGCTTTCACGACATTGAGCGCCAATGCCTGCCGAGCCTTCTTCCGCATCGTCATCGAGCACACCTCGCACGCCGCCTTGGAAAACGGCAAGCTTGTCGTGACCCATCCCCAATTCGTGTCCTACGGCGTCACCGGCGAATATGTGGCCGATGCGCTGGATGAGCTGGAATATAAGGGGCTGATCAAAGTTCGCCGCGGCCGGGCAGGCAGCGGGGTCGCGCATCCCAACCGGTTCACGCTGACATTTGTCGGCGACCATGAAGGTGCGCCACCCACCGATGAGTGGAAGCGGTGCACGGCTGAAAACTGCCGGAAATGGTCCGAGACCGACCGCAAGCTTGCCGCCGACAAACGCGGGCATGTCGGCAGGAAGAAAAAAATCCCACTTCGGGATCCCGAAATACTGCCGCTTCGGAATCCCGAAATCCGCCGCGCTTCGTGAACTGTGACCCTCAGGAAACATTGAATGGTTTCAATGCCGCAGCCAATTTCGGGATTCCGAAGTGCTATATAGAGTTTGGTGGGAGTTGCCTTTGTTTTGATGCACGTCGTTATCCCGAAGGCACTTTGCCACGATCAGAAACTCCGTCTCCCGCCCGCCGATCCTTCCGGCAGAAACTGTGCGAAGCAGCAGGCCGAAGGCTTCGTAGAGCCAATAAAGCGGGGGAATCCGGTCCTTGAGCGCATGCACCTGCGTCGACACATACTCGCCGACGAAGACGATATCCATGCCGAGTTCCTTCAGTGTCCCGGCAATCTCCGAATGCGATGCTTCTGCGGCGTGCTCGACGCGAAAGGGGGCATAGCCGGGCTCGCCGGCGTTTTTCTGCCGCAGGACGTAGCGATAGAACAAGACGTGGCTCCACCAGGGCGTCAGGTCGGTGAAGATCCCTTTGGCTGAACTCAGGATCGGACCTTTCACGAACACCAGACCACAGGGAGACAGGGTATCATGGGCTCTCAATAAGGCAGAGCGCGGGCTTTCCAGATGCTCGAGAACATCCCAGAAGACACAGGCGTCGAAGTGACGATCTCCGTAGTCGATGGTTTGCGCATCGCCGAGGATCCGTTCAGAAGCGTCCCGGTTCTTCTCGAGCTGCTCCTTCGAGATGTCCAGGACCGTATATCGGGCCCCCTCCAAGCGGATATGGGTTCGAGAGCCGCCCCCAACCTCAAGGATATCTGCGTTGATCTTGCTGGAAAATGCTGATCGCGCGTGCGACAGCGCGTCGTTCACCCACGGCGAAGCCATAATCTTTCTCCCCCGGAGAGATTAGTGTCTACACCCATAAGTAAGCATTAATATAATATTTAAGCAATATTTAAACTTCTGCGCCGCTGCACACTTCTGGCCGACATGCTCTAGTTTCGCGCAACCTTGCTGACGTAAGCGCAGATCTGATGATCTCAGAGGCGGTTCGGCCGGAGGAATGCATGACGATGGGAATTTTTCGGGCTCTGGCTGCCCTGGGGATGATGACGGCGCTTGCCGGCTGCATCGACCATGCCAATGATCCGGTCCTCCTGGCGGTCGGCGTGCCGGTCAATCCGTCTGCTGTTGCGCACGGCATTTGCATGACCGATGGCAACGCCATGTATGACGAGGCGAGGCGACAATATCAGCTGCGCGCCCAGCTGACCGGCTATGCCCAAGCCGATGATCTGGAGGCGGAAACGATTGCCCGTGCCGCGGCCCACCGGCAATATGTCGCCTGCCTCTCTGGCCAGGGCTATCGGACATTATACGCGAATTGAGAATAGAGAATTCACCTTTCCGCCCCAGCGCCGTTTGAGCCCTTCCGCCGATCGCGACTTTTCACGTTTTTTGGCGTTTCAGTCACGCCGGATCGCCTGCAATCACGAGTTTAGGAAGTTGCATGCGAGCCCGGAACTCCGCGGGTGGGCAAGGCATTGTCATCAGGTAAATCCACTAAGGAGGGTTTATCATGAAGATGCTCAGACTTGCCCCTTCCACCGTCGCGCTCGGCGCCCTTCTCGCCCTCGCGTCGATTGCCCCAGCGCAGGCAGCCCCCGTCCAGGCGGTTCGGCCGCCCGATGTCCAAGCCGTAAAAATGGTGCAATATAAACCAGATGCCGGGTCCTGGCATGGCTATCAAGGCTCTCGCAGCGAGCGGCCCGGCACCCGCCGCCATTCCGACGGCTACTGGTATCCGCTTGCCGCCTTCGGCGTAGAGGCCGGTACCACGGGCTCGATCGTCCGCCAGCCGGCGAACCGACCTGCAGCCCCGGAAATGTGCAACCCTACGTTCTCAGGATCGATCGGTCCCGGCAGTATGCCCTGCGACAACGGCTATTGAGCCGGCAAATGAAAGAGGCGGCGATGAGCCGCCTTTTTCTCGATCATGGGGCCGCTCACATATCCGTGACCTCGGCTCTGGCGCCGTAGATTGTGACAGATCGCCTTCCTAACTCCGGGGCGTAAATTCGCTGAATCCTCCCAAGGAGACGACTATGACAACGACTTTCAAGACCGGCCTGATGGCCGCTGCCCTCGGTGCGATCCTCGGCCTCTCGGCCTTTTCAGCCGCGGCAGTTCCCCTCCAGTCGAGCGCGACAGAACAGGGTGCAACCCGACGTCCGGTTGCCCAGCAGGAAACCAAGGTTGAACATGACAGGCGCACGACCGGTTCGATCGGCGAGCGCGCGGAAAGCATGGGCTCGACACATTATATGATGAGCCCGAAAAAGCCCCTCAACATGGATTGTAAGCTCGGCTTCAACCCGACGAGCAGCTCTGGCTGCAACTATTGACGAAGCGCTCGGCCCTTCGCCAACGCGATGTGGGCCGATTTTGTTGACCAGCCTGGAGGCGGCCTTGGGCCGCCTTTTGCATTGAGGATAGCGGTCAGCCGGATTCGGCCCGTCGTTGCTCGGGTCCCCTATTAAATCTTGCGTTAACTGCAAAAATGCAATAAATACAAAATTACGCCTGCTCCCGACCGAAAATTCGCTGGGATCGCCTGTTCAGGCGGGTGATTGATGCCTTTGCCTTGGAATTGCCATGCTCGCCGCGATGGTCGTTTTTCATAATCAATCGAATTTCAAACAGGTGGGATAATCATGACCGCAAAGGCTGCATGCTCCGATTTCCTGCATTTTTTCCGCTCATGGATCAGCAACCCGCTTCGGGTCGCAGCCATCGCGCCGTCGGGCGATTCGCTTGCCAGGATCATGACCAGTGAAATTGCCGCACTCGACGGGCCGATCATCGAGCTCGGCCCCGGCACCGGCGTTTTCACCCGGGCGCTGCTGGCGCGCGGCGTCAGCGAGGCGGACCTGACCCTGATAGAATACGGTCCGGAGTTCATCACTTCGCTGCAGGCGCGGTTCCCGACGGCGCGCGTGCTGCAAATGGATGCGGCCCATCTCGCCCATGCCGATATTTTCGAAGGCGAACCGGTTGGCGCCGTTATCAGTGGCCTGCCGCTTCTGTCCATGTCGCCGCGCAAGATCACCTCGATCCTGGCCGGCGCTTTTGCCTATATGCGGCCGGGCGGAGCGGTCTATCAATTTACCTATGGCCCGCGCTGCCCGGTGCCGCGGCCGATCCTCGACCGTCTCGGCTTGAAGGCGGTGCGCATCGGCGGCACGGTGCGCAACCTGCCGCCGGCCTCCGTCTACCGGATCTCCCGCCGCAAGCCGCTGGAGCTGTCGCGCGAGCGCTTCAGCTATCGTGAGAGCGAGACTGAACTCGACGATGTCGTCGCCTTTTCCAACGAAACCGGCGGCTGAACGATGATGCCGGGCAGGAATGGCTGACAGCAAGCGGACGGCAGCGACGGAAGGCAGGCGGCAACGCAAGCGGCGGCAGACCCGCGAGCGCATCGAGCAAGCGGCGATGAGCCTCTTTCTCCAGCGCGGCTTCGAGGCCACGACCATCGAGGACATCACCGAGGCGGCCGATGTCTCCAAGCGCAGTTTCTTCGACTATTTCCCCTCCAAGGAAGAGGTGGTTTTCGCCTGGCAGGATGGTTTCGCCGATCGGCTGATGGCCGAGATCGCCGCAAGGCCGGCAGAAGAACCCTCGGTGGCTGTGGTCGAGGCGGCAATCACCGCCACCGTCATCGCCTCTGTCGACGAGCGCGGCCTGGCGCTCAGTGAACTCATCCGTCGCACGCCGGCGCTGAAGGCCCGCGACCAGGTGAAATATGCCAGGCTCGAACAGAAGCTCGCCGAGGCGTTGCTTCTGCGCAAGGGAAACGATCCGGGCGAGCGGTCGCGCATGCGCGTGCTTGCCGCGGTCGTCATCGGCGCGCTGCGCGTCGGTGGCGAACTCTGGCAGCAACGCGAGCCTGGCGCCTCGCTGCACGATTTCGCCCATGAAATCTTCGCCGAACTCTGGAAGATCCTGGCGGAATTCGGCGACGAGGCAAAGAACGGGTTTTGAAAGCGGGCTTCGCCGGCGGCAAATTGCCTGGCGCCGCGATATGGCCGCCGGCATACGGCATGCCGCGCATCTTTTTTATCACGGCAGCAAGCGCCCGCTCATTGCATCTGGCAACCCTCCGGCCCATCTCCTGTCAGGGCGCGCGGCAATGCTCCCGCCCACGAACAGCTTTTTTGAGTCTCCCGCACCGAATTTAGCGCCTGCAAACGGCGATCCAGTTTCACCGGCTTTGAACGTCCGGCTTCGAACGTATCGACCAAGAGAGGAAAGACCATGTCCAGTCATAACGCAGCCAAGTCAGGCACCTTCAAGATCGGCGGCGATATCGAGATCAACCGTCTCGGTTTCGGCGCCATGCGTGTTACCGGTGACGGCATCTGGGGCGAGCCCGCCGATCATGCCGAATCCATCCGCACGCTGAAGCGCTTGCCCGAACTCGGTGTCAACTTCATCGATACCGCCGATTCCTACGGTCCCGATATTTCCGAATGGCTGATCAAGGAGGCGCTGCATCCCTATGGCGCCAAGTCCGTCGTCGCCACCAAGGGCGGCCTGACCCGCCACGGCCCCAATCTCTGGCTGCCGGTCGGCCGCCCGGAATATCTGATCCAGCAGGCGCATAAGAGCCTGCGCAATCTCGGGCTCGAGCAGATCGATCTCTGGCAGCTTCACCGCATCGATCCGAAGGTGCCGGCCAAGGAACAGTTCGATGCGATCAAATCGCTGCTCGATGCCGGCCTCATCCGCCATGCCGGGCTGAGCGAAGTCTCCGTCGCCGACATCGAAGCGGCGTCGAAACACTTCAAGGTGGCGACCGTCCAGAACCGCTACAATCTCGTCGATCGCACCAGCGAGGACGTGCTCGATTATTGCGCCAACCACAATATCGGCTTCATCCCCTGGTACCCGCTCGCCGCCGGTGATCTCGCCAAGCCCGGCTCTCTGCTCGACACGATTGCCAAAAAGCACAATGCCGCGCCGAGCCAGATCGCGCTCGCCTGGGTGCTGAAGCGCAGCCCGGTAATGCTGCCGATTCCCGGCACCTCGAAGGTCAAGCATCTCGAGGAGAACGTCGCCGCCGTCGATATCACGCTATCGGAGGAGGAATTCTCGGCGCTCGACGCTGAGGGCCGGAAGGTCTTCAAGGCGGCTTGATGGGGTAAACTGGTGGCCCGACGATAGTGCCCAAGGCTGCCCCTCACCCTAACCCTCTCCCCGTAAAACGGGGAGAGCGACTGTCTTATTTGTCAAGCGTTTTGCCATGGTCGTCCGTCCCTGATGATGGCATTGAGGATGGTGAGCAGCTTGCGCATAGTTGCGACGGTTGCGACGATCTTGGGCTTGCCGGCC